>PXDL01000547.1 GCA_003566395.1 Balneolia bacterium
CTGAATTCCGCTGAGCCTCTTCCCGGGCCTGTTCATCTGTACCGCCTTCCATCTCTACAACAGCCTCAAATGCTTCCCGAAATCGCTCTTCAATATCTTCCCCGCGTTTTTGCTCATCCCCAGCAGATTCTCCGGTTTGTTCAGCCATTCTTAACTTATACTCCCGGTCAGCACGTTCTTGCAGCGTATTGAGATCATATAAAAATATTTTGGAGTGATCCACTTCACTGAGAGGCAGCCCTGCCACAGAACAGAATGGATTTTCAAGAATGGTGTTTAAGTGAGCCTCTCCATCCCGGTAGGATGCAATTGGAGAGGGAATTTCGAGTTGCTGTCCAACGTAAATCAGATCCGGGTTGTCAATCAGGTCCGCATTGGCAATATAAATCGCTTCCCAAAAAAGCATGCTTCCAAAGCGATCTCCAATTTCATAAAGTTTGTCACCCGGTTTAACGGTGTAGATGGGAGTTACATCACTGCACTTCACAGTAGAAATAACTTGTTCTGACTCCTTTGGTGAATATTCACCTGATAAAATGTTTACCCCGAAAGCAAACAACAGTATGACTCCTAAATAGTTCAATTGTACCCTAAACGTATAGTTTTAACTCTCAACGTGATGTTCCCAAAGCATTATTAATGCATATAAACATGTAACAGCATCTTTAACTGCAACTGCATATAGATTAACGATTATTAATAACGCAATTGATTTGAAGAATTCAAACCGCTTTAAATCATGTGACTATGACTATAAAATTTACTGGAGAGTATATCTAAATAGTTGATACACATTGTTTTAAATTTTTAATATGGCTGTATATTCAGCGATTGATCGTATGATTATAAATTTTTAACAAGATTAATTTGCATTTAGGAGGGGCTCAAAAAAAGCTCTCTTTATCTTCTTATGTTCTGCAGTTCTCATTTAATTTCAACTACTTACACCTGCTTTGTTAACACTGTTTAAAGACCAGAATAGCGCTTTTCCTTAAACATTAAATTTAATTATACATTTGTGGAATGGCTTTATGAATGAGGAATCGGGAGCACAATCCAGGCAAATCAATGGGGTAAGGTAGTCAGTTAGCGCTCTTAAATCGGAATAAAACCTAAGAGAGGGCCATCCGATTTTCATACTAAGCAGCTACTCGTGAAATAATATTGGCATGTCAGGCAGGCAATCAATCTTCTTGTATGATCTTCAAAAATGCAGTCGCGGTCTTGAGTATATCAGTTATATGGCAATTAAAACATAGACTTACCGGCCACCGATTCTTCTAGAACATGATGGCAGCCGGTAAGTATGTTTGAAACCAGAAAAACTATTTAATCACCGTAAGTTTTCGGGTTTGAACAAACGAGCTCGCCTGCAGCCTGTAAAAGTAAACGCCGCTTGCAAATCCTGATGCATCAAACTTTACGGTGTAACGGCCCGCCTGTATTTGATCATTCACCAGAACAGCAACCCGTCTGCCGATGATGTCGTAGACTTCAAGCCTTACATCACTTGAAACGGGTAAATCATACCTGATTGTCGTAATTGGATTAAACGGGTTGGGATAGTTTTGGGCAAGATCAAACCGCACCGGCAGGTCCGACTCTTTCCGATCTGCTGACGTGATTTCACCAATGGTTCCGGCAGCAAACCCTGAAAAAGTGAGTGTTTCCGCGGTCAGAGTTTTCAGAACCGTATCTACTGTAGTGTCCAGCTCAAACCACTCATCTTCGGATTCATCATAGCGAAGCAGTTTGAGATCTTCCTCCTCGATACCGTCCGGAATATCTTCGGTGTCGTACTCAATGGTGATGCTCACCGGTTGATTGAACGTAAGGCCGGCCGGGCCCAGGTAGAGAACAACCCCGCCGACATTTGCACCGGGAGGAACCGAGTTGAATGTACCAACCTCAATCTCCTGATCTTCAGATACGGCGCCCTCGGGAATCGTAACAGTCGATCGGGTTCGCGGCTCAGAGATGGTGCCACCCGCGCTGGTCGTGCTTTCCGTTTTTAAAACGGTTCTTGACCCCGCCGGGACTGATCCGGTAGCTTCAATTTCGAACAGGTAAATGGGCGTGTCCCTGTAATTCCTATCCCCCGGCTGAATCGTTAAGAAGTTCAGCGTGCCGTCACCGTTAAAATCACCAACTACGCTATTGAACTGAATGTTGACAAAGTTTCCCGAAGCGCCCATAGTTGTGGATTGATTGGGCGCCCTGTAAATGACGGCGGGGGTTTGTTCAAATCGTGTTCCGCTGCGAAAGAGGGCCGCATTCGTAAGACCACTGCTGCCAACCACAAGCAGCTTTTCATGGCCGTCACCTGAAAGGTCAGGTATACCGGCAAAGAGATTTCGTCCCATTGAAAGAATGAGCTCGGAGTCCTGAAACGGCCCTGAAAAATCATCATTGCGAAGGCCAAGCATCTGAGAGGGCTGAGACGTTGTACGGCGACTCTCAAAAATATGTACGCCCGGAACGCCCCGGTTGTTAAAGCTGTGGAAAAAAGATTCGGCTACGATCTCTTTTGATCCGTTCCCGCTGAAGTCTCCGGTGGCTACTTCGGAAAATCCAAAAGTCCCCATATTATATCCGCTGGCTACCGATATGGAATCGGCCCTGAGAGTTCGTGAAGGAGAGTCAAAATAGCCGGGATCTTCAGCGGACGCACTTCCGTGGTAGATGTGAACACGTCCTCTATAAAAGTTGCCCTCCTCAGGAATGATCTCATCCGCGTTTACGACAGCAAAGTCGTCAAACCCATCCCCATTTAGATCTCCGAGACCGGTAAGTGTGGACCCGAGCCACGCAGAGTTTCCTACTGGTGAAAATCTTACATCAGGCTCACCTGCACTAAGGCCGGGCCCGCCAAAATAGAGTCCAACGGTTACGGTCTGGTTGTTACTGTCTCGCCCAAGCGGCGACCCTACCAGCAGATCATCATAACCAGACCCGTTTACATCGCCTGCAACAGCAATTGTATTTATATTTGAAAAAGTAGCTCCAAGCCCCGGCCAAAAATCATCCTCTTCAATACGAAGGTAGGGCTCATCAGGAAAATTTCCGCCGCCTTCAATAAATCGAATGTCTGAAGTAAAAGTACCTGAATCCTGATCCGGAAACCTGCTAAGTATGGCGAGATCGGTTCTGGCATTGTTTACAAATTGTCCTGCAACCACATCTCTTATAAATGTGTTCACAGCGAGTTCCCAAGTTTTCAGAGGAGTTTTCCAGTTGCTTCCACCCTGGTGGAGAGCAAGTGATGAAGCGGTTCCCTCTCTGTAAAATACGGCAAAGTCATCCGCACCGTTACCCGTCACGTCACCTAATCCAAAAATCTCATGTGCTGTTCGAACCGTATACTCGCTGTTTGGCAGTGAATAGGCAGTGGCTGGAAAACTGCCTTCTGAGGCACCCTCAATAAGATAGCTGCCGAACAGACTGTTCTCTATTGCTACGCTCTCTGAAAAAGAATATATGTAGTCATCCAAACCATTTCCGGTTAGATCTCGGTATGTTCTGTTCACATTAAAATTAACTGCAACAGAGGAGTTCTCTCCCTGTCCGGGAAGCAGATCGCCGACCAAAAGCTGATCAGCCCCTGGCTCTGATTCAGCAAGATAATAGGCAGTGCTGTTATCATCGATTACGTTTACTATGAATGAGGTTCGTCCATCTCCGCGCAGTTCACCTATCGGCCACGCCCTCGTTGCATAATATTGAATCCTTTCCGTATCGAAGAGTACTCCATTTTCCTCCGACGGCTTAAATCGGTAGGTGCCAAAGTCAGGATCGTCAGATTGTGTTGCGTCGTGTTCAAGTGGATGAGAAAAGATGAGCGAGTACCCCTCATCACCGGTATGTTTTGCAACAAAGAGAGAGCCTGACACAGTTGAGGGGACATCAGATATTTTGAAAAATTGATATAGGCTAAGGCTTCTGTCATTGTCCATTTCAAAGATCATGGCATAGCGGCCGGCATCTTCACCTTCTCGCACTAGCCCGCGAACCACAATAAATGTGCCGTCGTTATAGCTGAAGTAGTTTTTAAGAGTGTAGTCCGTAATATTCTGCTGAATTCCCTCATTGGCCAGGATAAACAAAAGATTATACGTTTCAAGTTCATAATCGTTTTCATGACCGGCCCCAAAGAGTACCTCAAGGTTGAATGAGGCCGTTCTAAACAGATCAGTTGCCCCGTCCCCATCAAGGTCGTGGTAATCATTCCAGAAAGATGAGGGAGTTGAAATTCCCGTTGGTCCGGTTAATGAGATAAATTCATCTCCATTAAATTCATAGAGCGTGTAATCGGGTTCTGATGAACGAGTCATCAAATTTTGATTACCGCTTCCGTTAAAATCTCCAACGGCTATAAGTGTTTCATAAATTATGTGATCAGGTTCGGATGAGGGAGAGGGGCTAAAGTAAATCAGCGTTTTTGGAGTTAAATCGCTGAGGTCGCTTGTTCTTTGATCTGCTGTAATCGTATAGCTGCTGTACAGATCGGTGGTTCCGTCTCCGTTCAGATCACCAGCGGGCTGAGGCAGGCCAATGGGCCGAAAATTTATCTCAGCGGATTGCCAATTCGTACGTAACCAGATTTCATCGGCCGGATCCCGGAAATGAGTATTGACCAGCGATTTTGGATGAAAAAGTGACTCTATCGGGGTAACACCTTCACCTTGATCTGTCCGGATTTCGAAGGCTCCCGGATATTTTGCGCTCTCTGAAACAGAGACGTCCTGGGCAGAGGCCGGAATAACCGCTACAGCAGTAAAAATGCACAGTAGCAGACCCGGCCCAATAAAGCGTAATTTGTAAAGTGGTTTCATAAGAAGGAAGGGTTTATGATGGCAGAATAAATGGAATTGCACATCAGTTACAGGAAAGTTCTACATATATATTTGATAACCCATCACGACTGATACTCTCGTTTCTTATCAGTATCGTTAGATGGTGCATGAACGACACGGGAAAGCTTGAAAACCCAGATCGTTACATTTTCTTCGGTGCTGAAAAGCGCGCATGCCGAAGACTCTGACCTATATATACTCATAGCGTAAAAAAGTGAACGAAAGTATCAATAGCGGAGAAGATTTTTACGGATGTTATTAATGCAGCCATTAATTTGCCAATCTTTTTCTTTGAAGACTTTTCAATGCCTACAGTGAACAGATACTGAGCCGTGAGCCCGCAGAAACAGCGTGCAGACGATAACTTAAAATCTCATTTCGGCTTTCAGCGAAAAGGTAAAACCCTCCCGTACAGCGAGCGGATGCGGAAAATACTCTCTGTTTAGTACATTTTTTCCCGATAGTATGATGCGCAGGCGCTGATTCCATAACCATTTTGCGGCAGTCAGATCTGCATTGAGATGAGAGGGCGGACTGCTCGTAAATTCTCCAAATGAAAACGGGTACTGTACATTAAAACTGCGAAACGATTCACCATCCAGATTTTCAAATTCATTCCAGCTGGTTCCTGAACGGTATCGTAGTTGTGCATTCAGCTCAATATCCCGAAAAGGGGAATAGGTGGCGGAATAACGAATCCACAGATCCGGTGACTGCTCCCAATAGCCCCGGTAGATCTCTCCGCCGGATAGTGTTGCTGAATAAACAGCGCGCAGAGAGTGAGAAAAACTTGTGCTGGCCCGGTGGGCGATCTGCAAATCGGCGATTCCTCGCCGGCCCGTTTGCCCGTCAAATATCTGAAAGGTGCCCGGCATGGTGTGAAATGCGGCATCATATTGCACGGGCTGGAATGGAATAGGAAGAGTAAAGTGTGAGATGTGCTTCAGGCTCCCTGTAATCATCAAGTCGTTATGAACAGCAACGTTCTGTGTGACTGAAGCCGTAAGGAGTCGGCTTTTCCCGAAAGATCCGACAGGCGCAAACGGAATGCCAAATCGCTCGCTGATATTATATCCGCGCCGGATCAAATCGGTGGACGGGTTGTGAAACTCTGGCAACACCTCGTTGTATGAAATCTTTGCAGACGACTTCCACGATGACGTCATCTCTCTTTCGACCCCTGCAGATAAACGGAGAGCCGGAGCGTTGCTATGAAAGGTGACATCGTGGCCAATCTCCGCTGTAACTGCGTTGTTTACGCGCCACCGGAGTTCGGAAAAAAGATTGAAATAGTGGCGTAAATTATCATCCACTCCGGGGGCGTCTGCAGCAATGGAGCGATAGCGACTTCCGATCACAATGTCCTGATTGACTCTACGGTGCTTCAGCGCGCTGAAAAGTTCACGGGTTTGCTCCGCCCAGTCAAACTCGTGAGCGAACCGGTTGCGCCGGAATCCGATTCTTTTATCTGTAAGCTGAGCATAGCTGTTTATACTCCAGCGTTGTGAAAGATCGGCATCAGCAGCAAGTATGGTTTGATGAAGCCCCGGTTTAGAAGGAATTTCCCGCCCAAGCGGCTGAAAGTAGAGGAAATCGTCGCTTTCTGCGATTATCGTCCTTACCCGAATTTGAAATTGATC
>PXDL01000344.1 GCA_003566395.1 Balneolia bacterium
CCCAAACATCACGAGCAAACTTTTCATCAAAAGTGTTTAAAATTTAGAGAGTTTTGGTTTTAGTCTTGTTGAGCAGAGTAAAACCGTTGCTGTCGGTCAAATCAAGATCAAAGGAAAGTCGATCCGGATTACCGGATTATAGGTATAAACTACTTTGATAGCCTCTTTCAAAGTTGCGGCTTTACTACAAATCTCCGAAGATGCCGGGTAATCCTGAATCTATCCGAAGCGCAGTACGATCAATTCTTAAGGTGCTTCTCAAAAAAGTTGAAAATCCGCAGATATTGATCATGCCAGGATTCGGGCATGGTGTAGGCGTGGCGTTCGGAGGGATACATCATCATATCAAAATTGGTGTTCCCGCTGAGGATTAGCCGGTCGATATATTGTGCCGCATCCTGAAAGCCGACATTATCGTCGATTAATCCATGCAGAATAAGGGCCGGCCTGGCGAGGCTGTCGGCATAGGTGATGGGTGAACTTCGCTCGTAATGCTCGGGGTCGTCTTCGGGTGTGCCGAGGCGCGGACGCGTGTAGCCGGGATTGGCGTGATAATAATTCACCCAGTTGGTAACCGCCCTAAGCGCTGCGCCTGCACTGAATATGTCAGGCTCGTGGCTGAGGGCATAAAGCGCCATAAATCCGCCGTAACTGCCTCCGTAAATGCCGACCCGTTCCATGTCGAGATAGCCGTATTCATCCTGTATAAAATTCAGGCCGTCCACGATATCGTTGAGTTCATACCTGCCCATCCAGTTGGTCACATCCTCGCGAAACGCCCGACCGTAGCCGGTGCTGTGCCGGTAATCGACTTCAACCACAACATAACCGTGACGATTCAAAAACTGATGGAACATATACTCGCGCGGATAGCTGCGGGACCAACCTTGAAACACATTCTGAAGCGAACCGGCACCGTGAACAAACACAACCACGGGATGTTCGGCATCGGGATCAAAATTGTGCGGTTTAAGCACATCCATAGAAATCATGGTTGAGTCACGGCCCATAAAACGGTAATACTCCGGTTTCTGCCAGTCGATTTCATCGAATCGTTCCGGCACGGAATGGGTGAGGCGGATTTCATCTTCAGGCCTTCGCACATCAATAACATAGATTTCGGCAGGTCTATTCCACGTGGTTTTCATATAGGTGATGTAGCGCATGTCAGGACTTACCCTGAAGTCGTATCGAAACGCCTCGGCGGCGGTCATGCGTGTAGTGCTTCGCGTGTTGATGTTGACGCTGTACAGGTCACGGAGGCCGGGATCGCGTTCGGTAGAAGAGTAGGTAAGGCTATTGGAACCTATCCAGTCCACCCAGTCGATTTCGAAATCACCTTCGGTAACCCGCGTGAGGCGTGAACCGTCGCCGCGGGCGGTATAAATATGGTTGAATCCGCTTTCCTCCGAGGTGAAAAAGAGCACATTGCCGTCCGGGGCAAACGAGGCCTGTAAAAGCGAGGGGTACATCCAGCCTTCGGTGGACTCGCTGAAAAGTGTGATCTCGGAGTCGGAAGCCATGTCGAAGATCCGAATCTCACGCTCTTTCATATCATGATCGGTGAAGTCGTAAAGGAAATAGCGCGTATCGGCACTGATGTCGGTATTTAGAATGTAACTTTCCCCTTCATAGAGCACATGGAAGCGACTGTTGCCGTTTTCATCATCCTCTTCCCCGTTGGTGTCCGTGTCGTTTTCTTCCGTGTCTTCCGATTCATCAAAAACAGCCGGTTCGAGGTTCGCGATGGTCAGTTTGACGTGCGGTTGTCCACGGCGTGATTGCCCTGGTTCAACAAATTCGGGTACATAGCGGGGGAAATAGACATCCCGGTAATGTGATGTATCGGTTTGCTGAAGGACCAGCCGGGTATCGTTATCGGCCCAGCCACGAATGAAAAAAGAGGGCTCGTCGTCTGTTTTTTCAGTAACCTGACGTACGTGTGCATCTTCAAGGTGGAATGTCCAGACATCACCCTTTACAACAAAAGCAAGCCTCCGGCTGTCGGACGACCAAACCGGTGTTCCTGTAATGGAGGAAGCTGAAAAAACCGTGCGTTCTCCGGTGCCGTCGAGGCCCGAAACCATGACTTTGTTATCGCTGATATACGCTATCGAAGTTCGGTTTGGTGAAACGGCCGCGCGGGGCAGGTGAGCGTATTCTTCATCAACGGGTTCGGTGAGAGATCCGGAAAGATCGACTATGTAGGGGCCTGTTTCGGCATAGCTGGAGTCGTTCCATGAAAAATAGATATGATTGCCGATCGGGCTGAAACCGGTAATAGAAGGCCGGACACCGGGCAAGTAGGGTTCGAAAAAAATAGTTTCAAGTTGAAGTGTATCGAGCCCGGCCGGAGATTGGGCGTGGAGATCGGAACGTCCGCCCGTAAAGAGCAGCATCAATAACGGTATCAGGAAGAACGTTTTCGCGGAAGGGAAAAAAGTTGTGCAATTAGGCATCGATAGTAAGGATTTTGATTCCGGGTAGAGCCGGTAAGGCAGCTTCGTATTAGCGGGTATAAGTGGAATAAGCTTTCATTAAGGTTCAAAAAGCTAAACGCACTTAACGGAAAGCGAAGTATGAGAGCGGCTTTGAAGGTGACTTGTCCTGATCACCTGTGTAAGCAACGGCCGCATTATGTTACGAAAAAAACACAAAATGCGCGCCTGCGGTTTGAATACCAAATAAATGAACGGATTTACCTTTCTTTAAGCGCTGTTTTTGTTGGTTTGATACAGATCGCCCCGGCCTTATATTTAGGCCTTGATTTTACGCACTTATATTGTCAGGGAAAGCACGAAAAAAACAGTTTATCGCAGGTTCCTGCGGCTTGCAAAAGTTTCGAAGCAGCTCAGCCTGATACATCAGCTATATTCTAATATTTGATTCTGTCATGTCTATTTCTATTACGTCCGAAGTGGGAAAACTCAAAGGAGTTATAACACATACTCCCGGGCCCGAAGTTTCCCTCGTATCTCCCGAAACAAAAGATTATCTGCTTTTTGACGACATCATTTTTGAAGAAGATGCCCGCAATGAACATCTCGAAATGCTGTCGATCATTAAAACGGCTTTGCCTGAGGTGAAGCAGCTTGAAATTCGGGATTTGTTTACGGAAACCCTCCAAAACACCGAGGCCCGGACTTATTTTGTAGATAGCATGATCCGGCATCAGGGAGATAAAAACCTTGCGCCCGTACGATCGGATTTGATGAATCTTTCAGCTGAAGAGCTGGCTGGTTTTGCAATAACTGGGCTGAGTGACAAGCTCAAATCTGTAAGCCTGTTACCCCTGCCGAACATGTTGTTTACCCGGGACCTCGCGGCTGTTGTTAACCGGACGGTGGTAGTTTCCCGGGCGGCCATGCCCGCACGTATGCGCGAATCGGTGATCATGGATACGATCGTAACATTTCACCCGATGTATGCCGAAGCAAAAAAAGACGCCATTTTCATAACAGGCGAGGACAGCATCGAAGGCGGGGATGTGCTTGTGGTATCGAAGGATTTGGTTCTCATAGGTATGAGCGAACGCACTTCTTTCAGCGGATTGATGCGTGCGGCCGAGCAGATGATGAAAAAAGGCATCAAACAGGTGCTCATCATTGATATCCCAAAAAAACGATCTTCCATGCACCTGGATACCATCTTTACTTTTTGCAACACAAACGAGTGTGTTGTGTACCCTCCGGCCATTACAGAACGTACCGATAATGTTGTATCCCTCACCAAAAATAACGGGAGCATTATAACCACCCTTAAGCCTTCACTTAAAATGGCCCTCGAGGAATCTCTGGGTGAAGAAATAACGTTCATAAACTGTGGCGGAGATGATGAAACGGCCCAATTACGTGAGCAGTGGTCGGACGGGGCTAATACCTTTGCCCTTGCACCCGGCGTTATTATCGGCTACGAGCGGAATGTGCATACCTTCCGGGAAATGGAAAAAAACGGATACAGCATCATTACAGGAAAGGAATTTTTAAATAAGTATAAAGACGGTTCGTTTAATATCGATACCTGCGGCAAACTGGTGATAACCTTTGAGGGGCATGAATTGTGCCGGGGCCGTGGCGGCGCCCGGTGTATGACCCAGCCGTTTTTGAGAGCCGGGCTCTGAACAGATGCATAACAGGAATTTTTTTTGAGTAAGACCGAACAACCTGAAATTATTCATGTGGATATCACAGACGATATCCCGCCTAAAAACAGACCCGACCGAAAAGCCGTTTTCCGGCATTCTCTGCTGTTTGTCGTCACCTTTATATCCGTAGCAATAACGTCTGCCCTGCTGTTCGTGGGCCACGACGCCCATGCTGAAACCTTGCGGGAACTTGTGTTTTGGGAAGGTATTCAGTTTGCTTTTTTACTGCTTCTGTTCCTTGGTACACATGAGTTCGGCCACTATTTTGCCGCCGTCTATCACCGGGTCTCCGCATCTCTTCCCTATTTTATTCCGCTCCCGCTTATTTCACCTATAGGTACGGTGGGCGCGGTGATTCGCATTAAAGAGCGGATTCATGATAATATAAAGCTGTATGATATCGGCATTGCCGGTCCGCTGGCCGGTTTTGTCGTAGCGATGGGCGTGCTCCTGTACGGTTTTGCCACACTGCCGGGACCCGAATATCTGGGCAACTTCGGAGGTCATGAGGATATGGTTACCTATGCCGAAGAACACGGCACGTTTCCCGACGAGCCTTTAGCCCCGGAAGACACCGAAATCATATATTTTGGTGAAACCCTGCTCTATTCTTTTCTGGCCTCCTTTTTTGATCAGGCCCCGCCCATGTGGGAGATGTATCATTATCCGTTTTTACTGGCCGGCTGGCTGGGACTGTTTTTTACCGCCCTCAATCTAATGCCGGTCGGTCAGCTTGACGGCGGCCACATTATGTACACGCTTATCGGTTTTCGGAAACATCAGATTCTGGCCCGGCTTTTCTTCGGGATGGTGGTAACATTTGCCGGTTTCGCAGTGCTGCCGCTGCTGGAAATGCTGAGCGACAGGTATATTCCCGGCTCTATTTCTTTCGGTTGGCTGTTGTGGGCGCTTCTGTCGTTCTCTGTTTTCCGCAAGGCCTATTTCGGCCATCAAATCTGGACGTTGGCGGTCTGGCTGGTATCGCTGATTGTTGTTACGGTTACATTTTTTCTTGCCGGGCCCAATTTTGGCTCCGGTTTCGGTGTATGGGTGATGTTTACCCTTTTTATTCTCTATTTTGTCAAAATCGAGCATCCGCCCGTCATAAACGAGCGAAAACTCGGGCCCGGACGTCGCATTCTTGGCTGGCTCACCATGCTGATATTTATTTTATGCATCAGCCCTACCCCGATTTATGTTATGTAGGGTGATGCCTTTTTATCCCGAAACTTCAACACCTTTTCACTA
Source organism: Balneolia bacterium (assembly GCA_003566395.1). GTDB lineage: Bacteria > Bacteroidota > Rhodothermia > Balneolales > Cyclonatronaceae > Cyclonatronum. The sequence continues at coordinate 5,393 of PXDL01000344.1, forward strand.
AAAAAAACCATGGTACGATCTCTGCATTTTCTGCAAACTACATCTCCGGCTTTCCCTGTGCTTCTGCTGTTTTCGTTCAGCCTGCTGATATTGGGGGGATGCGGGAATCAGGATGAGGAAAATACGCCTCCGGACGTTGACGACTCGCTCACCGGTCAGGTACAGACGTTGGTGGACGACAACCGCTATGAGGAAGCACTGGAGCTGCTCCGTGCCGAGGATGCTTCCCAAACCGAAGTGGCCGCGCTGCTGCGCGATACGCATCTGCTCTACGGCAACTGGCTGATGTATCATGCCGCGGACATCCACATGACCGAGCGCATGCCACGTGCACTGGCTCATTTCCGGCGGGTACTTGATCTTGATCCCCGGAACAGTCAGGCCCGGGCCAACAAAGATCAGATTGAAGAGATATATAAGTCTATGGGCCGGCCGATCCCCCGCGGAGTTGCAGAATAACCCGGGGCGGCGAAGTAGAATCTGAAACTATAAGGATGAACGGAAATGAATCAAACCAAAAAGACAACGCCTACACTCAAGAACAAGAAGGCGTATTTTGAATATCAGATTGAAACAACCTTTGAAGCCGGCATCGCCCTGCAGGGAACCGAGGTGAAATCGCTGCGGGCGGGCCACGCCAGTTTTACCGATTCCTTCGCCTATATACATCACGGGGAAATATGGCTGAAAGAGTTGTATATCAAAGAGTTTGATCAAGGTTCCTATAATAATCACGATTCGCGCAGGCAGCGAAAACTGCTGCTCACCAAAGATGAGATCAAAAAAATCGATACGGCCCTTAAACAGAAGGGATATACGCTTATTCCGCTTAAAATCTATTTCAAGAGAGGGTTGGCGAAGGTGCTGCTCGGCTTAGCCAAAGGGAAGAAACAATACGACAAACGCGCATCCATCGCTGAAAAAGACGCCAAACGCGATATGGACCGCCGTATGAAGCAGGTTAATCTGTAGAAGGCTTTTGTAAGAAAAAAAGGTGGGAGACTGCCTGTAAGCCGAATTCTGTTTCCTGCTTGTGCGGGACGGTAACCATTTATCTGGGATGCCGGTCACCCGGCACCTCAAGCGGCCTACCCG
>PXDL01000324.1 GCA_003566395.1 Balneolia bacterium
ACCTTGGTGAGGTACGGGGTTTTTGAAATTGCCAAGTGGAAACCAAAAACAACTCCCTACGTCTGTATCACACCGGTTTTGAATTCCGGGATCTCCGGGTTGAAGTTGGCCGTTTCTATGGCGCGGGAAATGCGGATGCGGGTATCGGCCGGATCAATGACGGCATCTACCCAAAGCCTGGCGGCCGCGTACGGGACTGTTGTCTGGGATTCATAGCGTTCGGTGATTTTTTTCAGGAATGCTTCCTTTTCATCATCCGAAAGACTTTCGCCCCGCTTTTCGAGGGCCGACACCTCTATTTGCATCAGCGTTTTGGCTGCTTGGGAACCGCCCATCACGGCGATTTTTGCGGTCGGCCAGGCGTAGATAAATCGCGGATCGTAGGCTTTGCCGCACATCGCATAATTCCCGGCTCCGTAGCTGTTACCGGCAATAATGGTGATTTTCGGCACGGTAGAGTTACTCACTGCATTCACCATTTTTGCTCCGTCTTTTATGATGCCGCCGTGTTCGCTTCGCTTGCCGACCATAAATCCGGTGACATCATGAATAAAGATGAGCGGGATTTTCTTCTGATTGCAATTCATGATAAAACGGGCGCCCTTATCGGCGCTGTCGGAGTAGATTACGCCTCCGATTTGCATTTCCCCGGATTTTGATCGAACCACTTTTCGCTGATTCGCCACAATGCCAACACTCCAGCCGTCGATGCGTGCATAACCGGTAATCAGGGTTTGCCCGTAGCCTTTTTTAAACTCCGTGAACGATCCTTCATCAATAATACATTCAAGCACATCATTCATGTCGTAGGGGCGGGCGCGATCCACCGGAAGCAGATCGTAAATATCTTCGGCATTTCGTGCGGGCACTTTCGGCTCTGCCCGGTTAAATCCGGCTGTTTTCAGCGGACCAAGTTTGGATACAAGATCCCGGATGGTATCCAGACAGGTTTCATCGTCGGGCATCTTATAGTCGGTTACGCCGCTGATTTCGGTATGGGTGGATGCGCCTCCGAGCGTTTCATTATCCACCTCTTCGCCTATGGCGGCTTTAACCAGATAGCTCCCGGCCAAAAAAACACTTCCTGTTCCGTCCACAATCAGGGCTTCATCACTCATGATGGGAAGGTAGGCGCCTCCGGCCACGCATGAGCCCATGATAGCCGCAATCTGCGGAATCCCTTTAGAGCTGATAACCGCATTATTTCTGAAAATACGACCGAAATGCTCTTTATCGGGGAAAATTTCATCTTGCATCGGTAGATAAACGCCGGCTGAATCAACCAAATACACGATGGGCAAATGGTTCTCCAGGGCAATTTCCTGCGCTCTGAGGTTTTTCTTACAGGTGATGGGGAACCAGGCACCGGCTTTAACGGTGGCGTCGTTGGCTACAATCATGCAGGTGCGTCCCGAAATGCGGCCAATTCCGGTGATTACGCCTCCTGCCGGGCATCCGCCCACATCATCATACATCTGGTAACCGGCCCACAAGCCGATTTCCTGAAAATCTTCTGCAACATCAAGCAGCTTGTTCACCCGCTCTCTGGCGGTCATTTTACCTTTGGCATGTTCTTTATCTATGCGTTTCTGTCCGCCCCCGGTTCGTATTTTTGCTTCCGTCTGCCGAAGCTGTTCAAGTTGGGCGGCATGCGCTTTAGCGTTATCAGTCATAAATCAAATAGAATCATTCATTAAATTCGGGGCCTGCACGGTTTCTCCGGTCTTCCGGCCGATTTTCACGTCGCTAAAATAACAGAAAATCACTCAGCTTGGTAATATGCATCCGATTAATTTCCCGGACTGAAATCAGCCTTTATCCCTTCCGGAACATTTTTTCCTAAAAATGATTTTATCTTTTAGCTTGATAAATATACAACGAGAAGGCTTTCATAAACCACGGATTTTGTTACAAGGCAAAAGAACGGTTCTGCGAGGCCTTGAACGAACGTATCAGACCGATATACACTTTTTTTACTTCCGGCAGCAACGGCTTTGCAACAGTTTTTACAGGTGGTCGTTACCTAAGCCGGCAAACCGCTACCGATTTTACCAAATCATTTAATTTCGTTTTCTCATGCCACGTTTAATCGCTGCACTGTTTTTAACAGCCTTGTTGCTGATCATCGATATTACAGATTCTGAAGCACAGCGCAGGGTTACGTATCAGCAGCTTGCCATGCAGCATCGCAATCCCGCCATGTTTATAGATCATAATGTCCTGAAGGCGGATTCCGATGCAGACAACGTCTGGTTTAATTTCCGGTTTTCTTATGAAGCCCTGAATTTCCGGCAGCAGGGAAGCGGCGACAACGAGCGTTTTGAGGCGCAGGTTCGCGTCAGTATTCACCTTTACGAACTCTCCGAAAGAGGCGACCGCAGCAGACTGCGTGATCGCGTTGATGAAAAAAATGCCCTCAAAACTCTAAACTGGACTGGTTCCGCACGGGCCTCAACTTTTGATCAAACCAAGGATGCCGAACTGTTTCTAAACGGCAACCTGGCCGCCACACTACCACCCGGACGTTATGCCTACGAACCCCGCATCACCTTCGACGGCCGCACCACTTCCATGAGAACACCGGTGCGCATGTTCACCGTACCCGATTTCAGCAGCCAAAGAGAATTCCCCGTCTATTTTACGCGCGATTCGGAAATCACAGCCGAGGAGTTTCCACTGGTCAACTACGGCCGCTCCGTCCGTTATGCCGAAGATTTTAACGCCCTTTTTGTGATTCCTGATACCGACGGCCCCTACAGTCTTGTAATTGAGCAACTTAGAATTGGCGACCGGGACACAAGCCGGGTAAGAGAAGTCTTCAGAAAGGAACTTGGTGATGACAATTTCCGCTCAGCTTCAGCCATGCGGATGCGCATTGCCGAGCGGGACGAACCCCGAATTCGTCTGCTTCGTGACGGAGATACCGATATAAACCTGGCGTTTGTTACCATTCCGAACCGCACCTTCGAAAATGCTCATTTCGTGATGCGGCTGCACCGCGGTGATGAAACCATTTCCACCCGGCATTTCCGGAGTTTGTGGCCCGATATCCCCATCAGTCTGCTAAATGTGGATGTCGCTATTCGTATGATGGAACCCATTGTGGACCGGGAAACTTTCCGGGAGCTTCGCCGGGGTAATGAGCGTGAGCGCATGCGTAAATTCCGGGAATTTTGGAAAGAGCGCGACCCCGAACCGGAAACAGACTACAATCCGTTGATGGTTGAGTTTTACCGCCGGGTGGACATCGCTTTCGACCGCTTCACCACGCCGAATTTTGCAGGCTTTGAAACCGATCAGGGAAAAACCTACATCCGCTTCGGCGAACCTGAATCCGTTCAACGGCGCTTTCCATCCGGGCGCCCGGCTGTTGAAGTCTGGAAATATGAAAATCAGGAATTTGTTTTTGAGGCTACCAGCGGATTCGGGGAATACCGCCTCCGCGAACGTAACTCCCTTTAAAAAAATAGCCTTGGAAACCCGAATTACTGAATATTGCGCATCCGGCTTGCGCTATTACAATTATTAAATTATACTATGAGGTGTGGACGATACAGTCGTGAATGGTTCTCGATTCCGATTTGTATCATAATGTGTAATTCAAGGATATACAACGCCTTTTAATCTCATGTCTTTTGATACGGCAGTTCAGGCCGACTTGCCGCGCCCGCTTCAGGTGCAGATTTTACCGTTCGCTGTGCCGCTACCTAACTCCGGGATACTCTGTGAGGGGAACTACGTGATTCAAGAATGAAGAAACCACCCCCATTACTATTAATCACCCCCGGCGACATGAACGGGATTGGTCCGGAAGTCGCGCTGAAGGCTCTTTCCATGCTCCCGCCTCCGGACTCCACCGCTGTGGTTCTATTAGGACCTCCTCAAATATGGACCTATTACGCGGGAAGATTGCCCGGAATGCCGCAGATGATGCAGCCCGTTTCCTCCATCACTGAGATACAGGCCCCCGGAATCTATATCTGGAATTTCCTCACCGAAGAACACCTTCCTTCTCCCCGTCCCGGCCGGCTTACCGCAGAATCAGGACGAATAAGCATGCTTTGCATCGAGAAGGCTGCTTCATTATGTATAAAGGGTGATGCCGCCGCCATGGTGACCGCCCCGATCAGCAAGGAAGCCGTTAATCTGGCCGGCTATCACATTCCCGGCCATACCGAATTTCTCGCCGAAAAAGACGGAACTCCCGATGTAGCCATGATGCTTGTACACAACGGCCTCCGCGTAATTCCGTTGACCACGCACATTCCTCTGGCTGATGTAGCACAAGCAATCGAAACGGACCGCATCACCCGGAAAACGCACATCATCCATAAAAGTTTAAAGCGCGATTTCGGTATCGGATCACCGAAAATTGCCATTTTAGGGCTGAATCCTCATGCCGGAGACGGTGGTGTTATCGGCCGGGAGGAGCTTGATATCATCACTCCCGCCATCACAGAGCTAAATGAGGCGGGTATAACCTGTGAAGGCCCTTTCCCCGCCGACGGCTTTTTTGCCGGGGGCATGTACAAAAAGTTTGATGCCGTCCTCGCCATGTATCACGATCAGGGGCTTATACCTTTTAAAACGCTTGCGTTCGGAAAAGGAGTGAACATGACGGCCGGGCTGTCGTTCATCCGTACTTCGCCCGATCACGGCACAGCATTCGGCATCGCAGGCACAAATCAGGCGGAGCCGGGATCCATGACCGAAGCCATCACCCTGGCATTAAAACTGGCCCGGCTCAGACAACCCGAACCGGAATACTGAAGCTCTACCTCAAACCTTTTTTCTTTTCCATTACTCACACGATTACGAATACCATTCATAAGCATGAGCCAGAAAACTGCACGAATCTATACATCTTTAGCCCCCATCTACAACGAGATCATGAAAGATGTAGATTATGAGGATTGGGCTGATTTTATTGATGCCATTATTCAGGAGCACCGGCCCGAAGCCGTGTCTGTTCTCGAGCTTGCCTGTGGCACCGGCGATGTCGCCATGTTTCTGGAAGAATTGGAATGCTACGATATTACGGCCACCGATTATTCGAGCCAGATGCTTGAAATTGGCCGCTCCATCGCAGATTTTCGCAAGATGGGCATCACCTGGAAAGAAGTCGATTTTCTGAACATCGATCTCGATCAGCAGTATGATATCGTGCTCTCGCTTTTCGACAGCGTTAATTACATCCTCAAGGACGAAGACGTATTGCGCCTGTTCGAGAATGTGGAAAAAGTGATGCACGAAAACTCTCTATTTATTTTTGATTTCACCACACCGGCCCATTCCGAATATGTAGCCTCTCTGCTGAATGATGAGGGCATCACTCCGGACAACATCCGATTCGAGCGTCGCAGCTTTTACATCCCCACAGAAAAAATTCACGTAAATGAATTCGATATTGAATTTCTTGACAAAGACAAGCAAACCGTTCTGAAACGGGAGCGTGAAGTGCACAGGCAGCGAATTTTTGAACTTGATGAAATCAAAAACCTGGTTGACCGGTCGAATCTCGAACTTGTTGCCGCCTACGACGATTTCGACCTTGTGGATGCTACCAAAAAAAGCGAACGCATTACTATGGTGCTCAAATGCAGCTGAATCCGGTAATTGAATTCCGCAACGTGACCGTAGAGTTCGACGGAAGGAATGTGCTTGACGACATCGACTTTTCGCTCGAAAACGGCGAATTCTGCTATTTGATCGGGAATACCGGCACCGGAAAAAGCTCCCTGCTCAAATTAATTTACCGCGATCTGCTACCCAGTTACGGCGATGTGATCGTGGCCGACAGAAACGTACCCCGCCTGCGGGAAAAAGAAGTGCCGATGCTCAGACGGAGCCTCGGTATTGTGTTTCAGGATTTTCAGCTTCTCCCCGACCGGAATGTGTATGAGAATGTAGCCTTCGCCCTTGAAGTGACCGGTAACAGGAGGAGCTTCATCAAACAGCGGGTGCTTGAGTGTTTGTCTATGGTGGGGCTTTCTCACAAACATGCCAATATGCCCGGTGATCTTTCGGGAGGTGAACAGCAGCGCGTGGTTATCGCCCGGGCGCTGGCCAACGAGCCGCGTATCATGCTCGCCGACGAGCCTACCGGAAATCTCGACCCCGAAGCCTCGCGGTCCATTATGGAGCTTTTGCAGCAGATCAATAATCGTGGTATGGCAATATTGATGGTCACCCACAACTACGACATTGTCCGGGAATTTCCGGCACGAACCATAAGGCTGCGCGACGGGCTGCTGGAAGAGGTGGATCCCGAGCGTATGTTTTACTAAAATTTCCTCAAACTCAATTTACCAGCCGATCCGACCTCTGCCTTCGTCATCCCGGTCGCGGCGGCGTTCTTCACGGGGCGGATCCGGCACATAACCCACCGGCTGCTCGAAAGCATCATAACTCCAGTTCGAGTTTTCATCGTTGATGACCCGCAGGGCCCACTCTCCTACAATCGGTAGCGCCGTTCGTGC
>PXDL01000013.1 GCA_003566395.1 Balneolia bacterium
CGTAATCATCTTCTGTATTTGCAACTCTTGTTGGCTATTCAATAGCTTCTTGGATTCTGAACTTACCCCTTTCTTCTTGCTTACAAAACCCGCGGCCCCTCTTGACTGATAGCTCTTCCACTAATTACTTACGGTATTCTTGTTTACACCAAACATAATGGCAATTTCCCCCTTTTTTTTCCTTGCTTTATAAGGCTTCTTGCTCGTTTACGATAGCTAGCTCTTGTAGCATCATCTACCCTGCGAAAATCTTCTTTTTCCATGACGCAAATACACAACATATTTATGAATATATTACCGTCAAGTTAATATCAAACAAAAAAACGCCACCGGTAAAATACCGATGGCGTTTTTCTTTTGAAGTTTTAGGCTCTTGCGGTTATTGAACCACTACGCGTTTTATGGACATCTCTCCATCGCGAATGACTTTCACAAAGTACACTCCCGCAGCTAAGTTGATGTTCAATTCTTCTACAAGCTCTCCGCTCAATCGACCAATGTTTCTGCTCAACAATTGCTTGCCTTGCATATCCATTACGTCTAATTGAACAGGACTTTCACTGTTGCCGGTTAAGCGAACACTGAAGTGGCCTCGATTCGGATTAGGATATACCTCAAAGGCATTCTCCTCTGTCACTAAACCACCCGTGCTTACATTCGTCAACGTGAAGCAGTCTGATGTATCCTGACATCCCGCCTCGTTGATGATCAACGCAAAGCTACCGTTTGCTTCAGGCTCAAAGTATTGACCGTTGGCACCTTCTACGATTTCTCCGGCGTCGCAATCCCACCATTGGTAAGTTACGTCACTGCCTTCTAAATTCGCAATCAATGCGCCGCCGTATTCAACCATTAACGACGTGTCAATTTGCTCGGGCTGCTCTATTTCCACAGTAGCCGTCGCTGAACATCCGTTGGCATCTGTAACGGTTACCTCATTCGTTCCCGCAGCTAAGTTGTTCACTGTTGCCGTTGCGGTTCCTGAAGTCCAGCTGTACGTGTAAGGAGTTGTACCTCCTTGAGCCATAGCTTCACCTCTACCATCTGCATAACCGAAGCAAGTAGCATCTTCTGTATTTTCAATCATTACTGAAAGTACATCAGGCTGCGAAAGCGTTACGCTGTCTTCAACCATACAGCCGTTATCATCAGTTACGGTTACGTGCACCGTACCTACACCCAAGTCTGTGGCATTCATAGTTGAATCACCGTTACTCCAAGCATAGCTGTAAGGTGCAGTACCGCCCTGAGCGTTTACCATGGCTGCACCGTCTGTTTCACCGTTACATGTGATTCCGGAACTGATGTTTACTGAAGCGGTCAAAGCTGACGGCTCATTCACAAAGTTGCTCAAAATGGTGTTACAACCGTTGGCGTCACTTACCGTTACTAAGTACAAGCCGGCGGTTAGGCTGTCGGCCGTGGCCGCCGTATCTCCGTTGCTCCAATTGTAGCTGTACGGACTCGTACCGCCGCTAACCACGGCTTCGAGTTCACCGTCTGATCCGCCGTTACAACTCACATGCGCAGTATTCAAGGATGCCTGTAACGCTGAAGGCTCAGTAATCGTAGCACTCACATTAACGTTACAGCCATTGGCATCCGTTACCGTAACACTGAAGCTACCTGCTCCCAATCCGGTTGCGGTGGGGTTACCTTGGTTGTTACTCCAAGCATAGGAGTAACCCGGAGTCCCGCCCGAAGCGGTAACCGTAGCCGTACCGTTATTGGCTCCAAAGCAAGTTACGTCTGTAGTTGCGCTTATAGAGGCACTTAAGGCCGCAGGCTCATCTATAATCACTGTTGATGTGGAAGTACATCCGTTGTCATCAGTTGCTGTCACAGTGTATGTGCCTTGAGACAATCCCGTCACCATAGCACCCGTTCCCGCAGATCCACTCCATGTATAAGTGTATGGAGCTGTTCCGCCTTGAGCAACCGCAGTGGCTGTACCGTCATTACCTCCGTTACAACTTACATTAGTTGAAGTTAATACTACAGACTGTAATGCAGAAGGCTGACTGATATTCACACTTTGAAGTGTTTGACAGTTGTTATCATCCGTAATCGTAACAATGTAACTGCCCGCGCTCAAACCGGTTTGCGTAGCACCGGTTGCAGCATTGCTCCACGTGTAAGTGTAAGGTGATGTACCTCCTGATGCAGATACTGTTCCTTCACCGTCAGATCCCCCGTTACAACTCACATTCACCGTATTGGTAACCGAAGCTGTAAGAGGTGCTGAAGGTTCTGTGATCGTAACAGGTCCGCCTACCAACTGACATCCGTTAGCATCGGTTATTGTACCTGTGTACGTACCCGGTCCTAAGTTGGAAATTGAGGGTGAGTTAGAATTATTACTCCAGTTATAGCTGTAAGGCTGAACACCGCCGGCAACCGTAATTTGGATAGAACCGTTCGCTGCTCCGTTACATGTAACATCATTAACTACCGCTGAAGTTAACTCGAGCGAATCAGGCTCGGTCAAATTCACCGATGCAACCGCTACACAGTTAGAGCTATCTGTAACAGTCAATTCATAGTTACCCGCGGTTAAGCCGGTTAAGTCTGCCGTTGTAGCGTTATTGCTCCAAGAGTAATTGAACGGTGATGTACCTCCCGTAACGGTAGACGAAACTTCGCCCGTAGCATCACCGGCACAGTCAATCGTTTGGTCAATATTCAACGCTAAAGTAGGTGCAGCAACATCCAGAACAGTTCCTGACTCTGTAAGCGTACAACCGTTAGCATCCGTTACGGTAACCGTTGAAGGTGTACCTCCGGCTAAACCGGTTTCCGCAGCTGCACTACCGCCCGTTGACCAAGCATAGCTGTAAGGTGAAGTACCCCCCGATACCGCTATTGACAATTGACCGTCACTCAACCCGCAAGAAGAGTTTTGCATCGTTAAATTACCCGAAAGCGGAGCCGCAGGCTCAGTAAGCGTTACGCTCAATGAATCTGATATATTATTAATATCCGTAACCGTTACTGAATACGTACCGGCAGCCAAACCTGAAGCAGTTGTGGTAGTTCTGGCGGGGTCATCACTCCAATCAATAGTGAAAGGTGATTGACCGCCGTCAATAGAGATTACAATCTCACCGTCTGCAAAACCGTTACAAGAAATATCACTACTTGACTGTAACGATATATCCGTAAAGCTCACTACAATCGTTGCCGTGTCATACAAAGTACCGCAAGGAGTACCCGTGTATTCAGCAATATATTCATATATACCCGGTACGGTAAACGGCCCCACTGTAGTTTCAACGTTGGTGTCGATTACCGCAGACTGGAAATTCCAACTAAAACCGGTTAGGTTACCGGGTACGGGAACGGTTACACCGCTGTTTACGACATTGGGATCCTGAGGTGAGTTCTCTGATAACACCCAGTTGTTTCCTGTATTGTCATCAGGTCCCTCTAAACGAATACCCCAAGAACTACCACCCCCCGAAAGCGGGTTAGCCCACTCCGATGCAGGCACATTGGCTGCTGCAGGAAATGTATATCCATTGTAGCCCACCGCATCAACAATATTCATTGACGGGTCGAATAAAATTCTACCGGCAGCCGTAACGGACCCGTAGGAGCCTGTGTATGTGCCATTCGCATGGTAATAAAAATCAGAAGGACTGGGAACGCTGCTTCCTAATTGACCTACCGCAAAAACAGCGGTACCATTTGGCCCCAATACAGTTCCTGAGGGGAAAGTATAGGTTCCATCCATGGAGGCTCTCCATTGTTCCAATGTATATCCTGCTAAATCACTATTGGGAACTCCCGTAATCTCAATGTAGTCATCAGCACCCAGCCATGAAGGAGTTCCTCCAACAGGAGACCCTGTTGAAGAACCTGCCCAATGACAAATCTCAGTTATAAAGAAGTCTCCACCCGGGAAAAACGGTGATTGAGCCGTTAACTCCACACTGTCTCCGGATATATAAACAGTATCAATTTTAGGTGAAACTGCAAGAAGCGGGTCAATGTCAACATTAAATGAATTTATCAATGTATCGTTGGCAGTTACGTCATTCACTGCATTAGTATCAATGTAAGCTAAAGTAATTACATAATTACCCGGAACTGACATATCAACTCCGTCGCCGCCGAATTCAACAGAATTTCCAACAGCCAAAGAACCGGAGTTCACATTAATAATACCATTAGAATTCACCGGACCTGTTACTTCCCAAGTGAAAGTAAGAGGATCGCTGTTGAAATCTATGGTTGAACCTAAGTTGTTGGTAACCTCAAAATAGATACTGTCATTACTTCCCAAACACTCACTTGATGACAAACGAACATCATCAAGTCCCACATCACCGTTTGGTGCAGTAAATTCATACGCTCCAATACTCGGGTTGTTAGGGTCTCTGGGATTACCTTCGATATCTGTCGGAATCTGAGGAATCCCCAAGCCTTCATTATCTATCGCATTGCTCAACGGGAGTAAATTATCTGGAGCTAAAAATAACGGATCGGCAGATACTGAGTTAGCGTCGTTATTCGCAGGACTGTTAACACCTTGCAGTGTTGCTAAATCAGCTCTTGCGCTACCGTAATAGACAAAGTTACTACCATCGCTGTAGTAGTTATTGTAGTCTATGTCCTCAATACTGTTTGTACTGCTTACGAATAACGCATAACCCGTCCCGCTTCCGGGTGTGTGGGCTAAGTTATTATTCCAAATACGCAAATTAGACGGGGAAGCATTGGAAACGTTTAAAGCTCTACCGCTAGGTTGATCAACATTAATACTGTTATGTATAATATCGATATATTGAGAGGAAGTATTTAAAATACGAATACCGCTCGTAAGAGTTGAATTACTTCGGAAGCCACCGCCGATAGCATTATTCACTATGGCAGCACGATTGGTTGATGTACCCCCTCCATTCGTGTTAAAAATTCCATAGCGTCCCATTCCGCGAAGTGTATTACCAATAATTTGGTAATCATCTGTAGATGAGAAATAAATCGCCGCACTAAAGTCTGTTCCCGTGCTTCGAACATCAACTGTATTATTCTCTATAGTTACACCGTCATTACGCAGAAGGTATATACCGTAGTAATAAGAATCATCCAAATGGTTTCCTTCAATAGTTACATTTTGTACTTGATTACCAAAGTTACCGTTAATACGAATACCATTATAACCACCGAGAATGTAATTGTTTTCCAATGTAATATTCGATACTCCGGAAGCTCCTAATGTAAAACTGGTATTGCTTCCTGAAACAATTACACCCTCTACAAATGTAGATGTAGAATTTCCATCGGTCAATAAACTACAATTCTTCATTGTTATATCTGAAGTGTTATCCGTAATGTGAACAACCCATCCGTAAGTACCTGAAGATTGCGCTTCAATAGTTAAACTATCAAAAGTATAGTGTGATGCTTCATCAAAACGCACCGTGTAACGGTCATCGTTTTGATTTTGCTCAAAAGTCAAAACCGTGTTGGCGGCTCCCGCACCTTTAAAAGTTACGTTGTTTGTAGCCGACACACCCGTATAGTCCTCTATAACAATTTGCTCATTGTAAGTTCCGGCTTCTACGGCGAACTCTACAGGCCCTGATACACCACAAACTTCCAACGCTCTAACAGCAGAAGTGAAATCAGGGAAATCTGTAGTTCCCGAAGTGCCAATGGTATAACTACCCGATAAAGTTCCGGGACAAATTGTATTGAAAGGCTCCGGATCAGACCACGCTGAAGTATCTTGCCCGTTGGCACATACCTCACGCACATAAAATTCATAATCTGTAATGGCAGATAAACCTGTAGCGGTAACCGTACTTGATGAAACAAATGTCCCCGTTCCCGGAGTTCCGCCAAGCGGTACTATATCATACATAAAGTTGTTAGAAGGGTCGCCGGGTGTCCAAGACAAATCTGCAGTGTTAGTTGTTACGTTTGCTGCACTTAAACCGGTGGGTGCCGGTAAATTTGATTGCAAAACGGCACTTGCCGTATCATTAAATGTAGTGGTATCCGTTGTGTTATTGGGATTACTGGTCCACGCCACTACATTGTAAGCTGCATTAGTAAAAGTAAATGAACCCAAATTAATTTGGGCTGTATTGCTTCCTGTACCCCCTACAGTATCTAGTGTACTTGTGTACGTAAAAGAAGGTTGTGCTACGCCGTTCACTTCCCAATTCACGTCAACAGATGTAATTTGATTGGTGCCAAAATTCTGAATAGTTACCACCACATCTTGGGGTCCGGGGCAAAATACCCCCGGAGAATCAATAGAAGCAACACCGGCATCATCTTGTGCAATTAATGGTACAAGAAGTTCTATACGAACTTCACCATCTCCGGTATTAACACCGGCTTGATTAATTTGATTGGTTCCCGCATTAAACGAACCACCGCCGCCACCGGCTCTTCTGGGAGAAGAACTCCCCGAAGCAGCACCACCGGAATATCC
>PXDL01000120.1 GCA_003566395.1 Balneolia bacterium
CTTGCGTACTAACGCCTCATCTTTAAGGGAGTCGGCTGTAACCGGATATATCGGGTCGGTATCAAGTTGATTAATACGGAAGTCGTCTTCACCTCGCGTCCGGCTGTACATGTAAAGCCGGTCGCCGATCACTTTAATTACGGCTTCATTTCCCCGGATGTGGGTGCTCATGTGATGGCTTATGATGCGCGGTTCGCGGAACAGGTCTTTTCCTTCAAACAACATCGAAATCACGACTGAATTTCAGGATTTGAAAAAAGCGGTGAAATTCCTATCGTGAATCCCGAAAGTTGTGAGGAGGGGAAAGCAACTGATAATATGTTCACATATCCCGATACATTTTTCCAATATGAATGCGCTTGATTTTGTGATGTTTGTCGTGCCTGTGTTAATTCTGGTCACCGCAGTTGTGCTTGTGAAGCTCGATAATGATTCCTGAGTATGGGTGAAGAAGTCATATATGAACTGAGCTATTGGGCCATTGCTTCCTTTGTCGGTTACCTGCTGCTTATTGTTGGAATCGGAGTCTATGCCTCCCGTTTTTCATCTAAAGGAATCAGTGAATACTTCGTAGGCGGCAGAAAAATTAACCGCTATGTGATGGCGCTTTCGGCGGTGGTTTCAGGTCGCAGCGCCTGGTTGCTGCTGGGGGTGACCGGAATGGCGTACAGCGTAGGCGCTCAGGCCGTATGGTCGGTAATCGGATATATTGTTGTTGAGATTTTCCTTTTTCTCTACTATGCCCGCCGTCTTCGCAGATTTGCGGAAGTCCACAACGTAATTACCATCCCCGATTTCTTCGCCGGTCGGTTTCCCGCCCATGCCAACCTCATCCGTATCGTCCTGGTGGCCATAATCCTCATTTTCATGGCGGGCTATGTTTCCTCTCAGTTTGTAGCCGGCGGAAAAACCTTTGTCTCCGGTTTCGGCATGGATCCGGTCTGGGGTATAGCGGTTACAGCCGTTATTGTGATGGCTTACACTATGGTGGGCGGTTTTCTTGCCGTAAGCCTGACCGATGTACTTCAGGCTTTTTTGATGCTTTTTTCGCTGGTACTGCTCCCCGTTTTGCTTATCTCGCAGCTTGGCGGCTGGCAGGAGGTCGTTTCCCAGCTTCAGGCTATCGACATCACACTTGTTGATCCGTATGCGCTTGCTTTCGGTGCGGCAATCGGAGCGCTGGCGATCGGACTTGGCTCGCCGGGGAATCCTCATATCATCTCTCGCTATCTTTCTATTGAAAACGAGCGCCAATTACGAACGGCCTGCCTTGTAGGCACAAGCTGGAACGTGTTGATGGCCTGGGGCGCCTTGTTCACCGGACTCGCCGGGAGGGTCGTATTTCCTGAACTTGCCATGCTGCCGGAATCCGATACGGAAAATTTGTTTCCTGTGCTTGCTCAGCAGCTCCTTCATCCCGTGTTTTTTGGTGTTGTGATGGCCTCCGTGTTTGCAGCCATTATGTCCTCGGCAGATTCCCAGCTTTTGGTGGCGGCATCGAGTTTGGTAAGGGATGTATATGAAAAAATCATCGCAGCGGGAAAAGAGCCGGACCAGAGGATGCTCGTTTTTCTGAGTCGGATGGTGGTGTTTCTGCTTGTTGCTGTGGCGCTTGTGTTCGGATATGTGGCAGAGGATTTGGTGTTCTGGCTCGTGTTATTTGCCTGGGCCGGGCTCGGTGCGGCCATCGGACCCACCTCATTGCTTGCTCTGTACTGGAAGCGAACCACCGGACCGGGTATAATAGCCGGGATGATCTCCGGTGCCGTGGTTACGATGATCTGGAGGCTTACCGATTCCCTGCGCGCCATAACCTACGAATTAATTCCCGGCTTCATTGCTGCGCTGCTGATTACGATCGTAGTAAGTTTATACACTTCGCCCCCTGAGAATGCAGACGAAGATTTCAGGGTGATGAAAGGGGAGTAAACGATTCAGCCTGCCGAACCTTACTCACCGGTCAGCTGTTCATAAACAAAACAACCATTAACTCAGGATATATTTTATATGATCGACTGGAAACAGGTAATGCACTATGCTGAAAAGGGAAGTCCTGCTCCTGAAAAGCGGGTTGAGAAAACCGAAGCAGAGTGGGAGGCTGAGCTTCCGGCCGATGTGTTCCAGGTGACCAGAAAACACGGTACCGAACGGCCTTTTTCCGGTGAGCACTGCGCCTCGTTCGGTGAGGGCCGGTATGAGTGCGTCTGTTGCGGAACCGAACTGTTTGATGCAGGAGGAAAGTTTGAATCGGGCACGGGCTGGCCCAGTTTTACCGAACCTGTAAGCGATGCCGCGATACGCTATAAAATGGATCGCAGCTTCGGAATGACGCGCATCGAAGCGCTATGCAATGTGTGTGATGCGCATCTCGGCCATGTGTTCCCCGACGGCCCCAAACCCACCGGCCTTCGATACTGCATGAATTCTGTAGCGTTGAAAAAATCTGAGAAGTAAAGCATGCGGGGGATTGCTTCAGTTGGGTTCGGTAAATAAAGGTCCAAGTGAAGTTGAATCTGTAGCTATGTAGATTCGGCAGTGAGAAAAACATCTCGATATTTCACATTTCCTAAGAGAGCGTACTTGTTTATTTTAGCGAATCCTGATGCAAGCTGCTGTGAGTGCAGCGCTGTAATGTATTGATCTTACTGAAATTTGTTCATTTATAATTATTGATATGGCTAGTCCGAAAATTATATATACCCTTACCGACGAAGCTCCCATGCTCGCCACTCATTCATTGCTGCCTGTTATAAGCGCGTACGCCTCGCAGGCCGGTGTTGAAGTGGAAACCCGCGATATTTCTCTTGCCGGGCGAATCCTGGCTCATTTTCCCGATCATCTTACAAAAGAACAGCGCCGGACCGATGACCTCGCCGAGCTCGGTGAGCTGGCCAAAACTCCGGAAGCCAACATCATCAAACTCCCGAATATTTCGGCTTCCATACCTCAGCTGCGGGCCGCCATAAAGGAGTTGCGTGAGCAGGGATATAAGGTTCCCGAGTATCCCGATGAGCCGCGGACCGAAGAAGAGAAGAAGACCAAACAGACCTATGCTAAAGTGCTTGGCTCGGCCGTAAATCCGGTGCTCCGCGAGGGAAACTCCGACCGACGTGCACCAAAACCTGTTAAAAACTACGCCAGAAAATATCCGCACTCTATGGGTGAATGGTCGTCTGATTCCAAATCTCATGTAGCCAGTATGAGTGAAGGCGATTTCTTCGGAAGCGAACAATCCCTGACGCTTGCGGATGTGGACACCGTCCATATAGAATTTGTATCCTCAGGCGGTAAAACAACGAAGTTAAAAGAGGGATTGAAACTGCAGCCCGGCGAAGTGATTGACTCTGCAGTAATGAGTATGAAAAAGCTGAAATCTTTCGCGGCCGAACAAATTGAAGACGCTGCGAAGCAAAACGTGCTTTTTTCGCTTCACATGAAAGCAACCATGATGAAAGTTTCCGATCCCATTGTTTTCGGCGCTTTCGTTGACGTCTTCTTTAACAAGGTTTTTGAAAAATATGGCCCGCTTTTCAAAGAACTCGGTGTGGACACAAAAAATGGGCTGGGTGATGTATATGCCCGGATTGAGGGTCACGAAAAAGAAAAAGAAATAAAATCTGCGCTGAAAGAGGCTGCTGAGAACGGTCCCGATCTGGCGATGGTGAATTCGCATAAAGGCATTACCAATCTGCACGTGCCTTCCGATGTAATCATCGATGCGTCCATGCCGTCTATGATCCGGAGTTCCGGCTGTATGTGGAACAAAAACGATGAGCTTCAGGATACAAAAGCGGTGATTCCGGACCGGTCCTACTCCGGTGTGTATCAGGCGACCATCGATTTTTGCAAAAAGCACGGTGCGTTTGATCCTTCAACAATGGGCAGTATTCCTAATGTTGGGCTGATGGCGCAAAAAGCAGAGGAGTACGGTTCACACGATAAAACCTTCCAACTTGTCGAAGACGGAACTGTTCGTGTGGTAAACGCCGCCGGATCGGTTCTGATGGAGCATAAGGTGGAATCCGGTGATATCTTCAGAATGTGCCAAACCAAAGATGCACCTGTTCGTGACTGGGTGAAGCTGGCTGTGCGTCGTTCAAGGGAATCGGGAACACCTGCGGTTTTCTGGCTCGACAAAAATCGTCCCCACGATGCAGAACTCATCAAAAAAGTGAACACCTACCTGAATGAGCACGATACCGACGGACTCGAGCTTCATATTATGGATCCGGTGGAAGCCACGGACTTTTCGCTTGAGCGCATAAAGGATGGCAAGGACACCATTTCGGTTACCGGAAACGTACTTCGCGATTACCTGACGGATTTATTTCCCATCCTTGAAGTGGGAACATCGGCAAAGATGCTTTCCATCGTACCGCTGATGAACGGGGGCGGGTTGTTCGAAACCGGAGCCGGTGGTTCGGCCCCTAAGCACATCAGGCAGTTTTTGGATGAAGGCTACCTGCGCTGGGACTCGCTCGGTGAGTTTCTCGCCCTCGCTGTTTCTCTGGAACATCTTGCCCGCGTGTTCGATAACAAACGGGCCGGGGTGCTGGCAAACGCTCTCGATAAAGCCAATGAGTTGTTTCTCGAAAATGATAAATCACCTGCACGTAAGCTCGGCAAAATTGACAACCGCGGTTCGCATTTTTACCTTGCGCTTTACTGGGCTCAGGAGTTAGCCGCTCAGTCTGAAGACGAGGCTTTGAAGCGCATATTTGAAACAGTAGCGGCAACCATGAAAGAGCAGGAAAAGCGCATCAATGAGGAACTAATTGATGCGCAGGGTGATCCTCAAGATATTGCAGGATACTATCACCCTGATCGCGAAAAGGTGTTTGCAGCTATGCGCCCAAGTAAAACGTTCAACAGTATTCTCGATGCGTTGAAACGCTGATAACGCACTAAGAAGTGAAAATGAAACCGGGATGTCTTCAAGTAAGGCTCCCGGTTTTTTTATTAAGTGTGCTTAATATTATATATCAAGGTTTTGCTAAAAAATACTATCTTCATTGTGATGTAAGTCACTTAAATACAAAATCTCCAGAACGGAAACACCCCGGTTACCGGTAAGCAGTTTGCCGGTTCAAGTACTGCTGTGTACGAAGTTCGTGCATTAATAATCTGCATGACGAATAATGATACAATCCCTTTATTCTAAAGAAGAGAAGCAGCTTAAGGATCAGCCGTGCGCATGGCAGGGTAAAACTGCCTGTCCGTCCGCCTTTCTTTTTTCGGGATCAGAAGACAGAATACTTGGCGAAAAAAGCCGTGATTTGCTTTCTGATGCAGATAAGCCGTATGCCGGAGGTGTATTAACCGATCTCAACTACAAGGGAGTACGCAAGAACAAGAGACGTGTACTGCTAATGCTTCCTTACCGGAGGAAAACGTCATGTATCTCATTCGAGACCGAGCCCGCTGACACAGGCAGGGTTTTCCAGATTACAGATGATGATCCCGCCGATGCTCTGTTTGATGCATCTTTCCGTATTAAAGACCGGTTTGCGCTTTACAGAAGTATTGCGGGTATCACAGAGTTGCGTATGCCAAAGGGAAGTTCCGGGAATACCACTAATCATAAATGAAGGGAAAGAACCTTAAAGGAAGATAACGTGCAAAAAGAACATCGGCTCGCCGAGCGGGCGCCTTTAGTATTGATTGCGGAAGATCTTGAAATGAATGCCCGGCTTCTTTCGGTTCTGTTGAAAAACTTCATGCCGAAATGCCGGATTCATACGGCCGAAGACGGTGAAAAAACCTGGGAAGCCTTCAAAAACCTCAATCCGGATATAATTTTTATGGATATTCAAATGCCCGTAATGGACGGCGTTGAAACGGCCTTAAAAATACGAAGTTCCGATCATCCGAATGCCGATGTGCCAATTATCGCGATTAGCGCAGGTGCCGTAAAAGAACAAAAACCGCGGTGCATGAAGGCAGGAATGAATCATTACATTACAAAACCGGTACTGAAGCCTGTACTCCAAAATGCGCTGTTAACCTACCTGCCGGACAGGAATACGCTCGGGTGATTAATCCGGTTTTTCGGTGATAACCCGATATGAAAATTTTTAAATATTATTAAACATTAATATATTCATATGGTTTAACTTTTATTTTAAAATTTAGACAAGAAGTGATTTGCTATCGTTTTGAAGCAATGAGCAAAAAGGGGACTCATTAAAGCTCTTTATTATTTAGGGTTCAATTTTTTGTATTGTGCAGAAAATGAAAAGAGTATTGGTTTTGCAAAGCCTGCTATGAAGATAAACTTAACCCGGAATGTCTGACACTATGTTTAGCTACAAAAGGGGACCTTTTCAATAACGAAGCCCGGTATTCCGACACCTCATACCTGTACAGGATAATCTAATATTCCTTTGAACTCCGATCGTTTAAAACGCCTTTTTAACCAAGCTCCAATTGGGATTGCTTTCTGTGA
>PXDL01000102.1 GCA_003566395.1 Balneolia bacterium
AGGTCTTTATTCTTCTCGAGCAAGAGCACGCGTCGCCCCCGCTCGGCGGCGCGTCCAGCAGCCATCATCCCCGCTGCACCGCCGCCAATTACTATCACATCGTATTTATTTGACATGTCGCCACAACACTAGCACAGCATCTGTGCTATACCAACCCCACTCTGCCTTAGGTGAATATCTTGCGGCCGACCCAACGATCAATAAATAGTGGCCACAGTATCACGGCCAGCGCCAGCACGATACCAACTGTCGACAAATCTACAAATCGACTGACTAAGTCAATTAGCAAAACAACACTTACTAATGAACTCATAAGTACAACTATCCGATAGAAGCGTCGCCTCGTGGTAGCGGCAAGCGGTACTGCTAAAGCCAACAAGCCGACCGATGCCCACCACAGAACCTCCGGAAAAAGACTGCTCGTGGCGCTTAGCTCCTTCAGCGCACCACTAACGAGACCAAACTGCACCTTGGTCGCAATACCCAAAAACATCCACGGATAAAACTGTTGATGGGGGCTAACCCGTTCTAATACTAGACCAGAAACAATAGCGTACAAGAGCCACCACTCGGCGGTATCGATGGTGATACTCAGCGACCCAATATAGACCACAAACAATTGCAGGACAGCGACAAAAATCGCTATCTTTCCCAACATTGCAGTGACTCGCCCACCGTTGCAGATCAGCACCATAACCAAACCTGCCACACTGGCAATGGTGGCAGGAACGGTAGCGAGATACCACCCAGCCGGCACATAAAACAAACCGAGACCAATCCAGCCTATTAGTACTGCTACGGCCAGTATTTTTATTTGTAACGAATGAGTCAGTGAATTTTTATAAAACATCGTCCAATAATAGCACGCGGAAACTTGCACCAGTGCAGGCTCGTGCTAGGCTAGAGCAACCATGCCTGAGCTACCTGAGGTCGAGACCGTCCGTCGCCAGCTGCTACCTATTGTGTCAGATGCAACCATTACCGCTGTTGAAGTGTTTCATCCCAAGACCGTTGCCTACGATACTGGTATTGAGGACGCTTTGGTTGGCGCAACGATTACTACCATCGACCGAATTGGTAAATTACTGATCGTCTCTTTTCTTAACCGAGCTGACCTATTTTTACTCATTCACTTAAAAATGACTGGACAAATACTTTGCGCCGACCAAACACAGCAGATAAGTGGTGGCGGTCACACCCTTTCAGAAACCGATGTGAGTGACCTGCCGCATAAACATACCCGCGTTAGTTTCTCACTTAATACTGGAGTAACTGTTTATTTCAACGATATGCGCCTCTTTGGCTACTGCAAACGCGCCACAGCAACTGAAACCGCTCGCATAAAAGCTACATTTGGTCCCGAACCGCACAGCTTAGACTTTGACCCGAAAGCCTTTGCCCAAAAGTTGCGGCGGCGACGTACGCCAGTAAAAGCGGCACTCTTAGACCAAACACTACTCGCCGGCCTCGGCAACATCTACGTCGATGAGGTTTTGTTTCGGGTTGGTGTACGGCCGACCAGGCGCGCAGACCGTCTCTTAGCACGAGAAGCGCTCGCTATCGCTGAAGCAGCTGGTGAGATTCTTGAAGCGGCGATACAGGTCGGCGGTACCACTTTTCAGCATTTCACAGATACCGGCGGCCAGGCTGGTAACTATACCGATTACCTCAAGGTCTTTGGCCAGCAAGGGACACAGTGTCCCGAGTGCGGAGAAATTATTAAAAAAATCCGCGTCGCTGGCCGCGGTACGCACTATTGCGCACAGTGTCAAAAGTAACTTGTCATATCAACCCACTTCACCCAATACAGCGTCCCAATCATCAGCAAATCCTTCAACTCCCGCAGTGACCAACGGATGTTGCAGAGAAAAAGATTGCCACGGTGCTTGCACATCATATTCTTCGAAGGGGATCTCGATCAGACCTGGATCATAAGAGAATGAGTCATCGGGCATTGGGTAGCCATCAGCTACCCAATCGAGCAATAGTTGGTAGGGAGCGGTAATGATGTCGACGCCACAGGCGTAGCAGGCCAACAGATGCTCCCGGCTACGCAGACTGGCTGCTAGCAAACGAACATGCTCGACACCTGCCTCCTGATACATGCGCTGAATATTGTAAATCAGACTCATCCCATTTCGACCTTTATCATCAAGACGACCAATAAATGGTGAGAGTAAGACCTGGCCCGGTGTCGCACCAGTAGTAGCACTCGCTACTGCCGCAGCCTGCTCTTGCGTAAAGCAGAGTGTCAGATTGACGCGGATTCCTTCAGCTACCAGTTGCTCTGCTGCGGTCAAACCGGCTGGAGTAGCCGGTAGTTTAATGTGTGCATTATGAATCCAGCCATTCATCTCCCAAGCCTGCTCGAGCATCTCGCGGGCGGTCGTATCACAGTTGGCGTAGACCTCAACTGATACTGATTCATCGACCATGCCAGCTATTTCTTGCACGATCTGTTTATACAGCGCGTTAATCTCATTTCTTGTAAAATATTCTTCCTGCGTAACGCGCGCAACCACCTCAGGGTGACGCACGACCAGGCTCGGGTTGGTGGTGACCCCTGCCAACAAAACCCCTTTACCTAATAGGTCGCGAGTATGTGCCGGGTCACCACTGTCAAGATACAAATGAGTGCTCATCACTAAAATTATAACATGTCCCCACTGGTAGGGTTTTAGCCATTTTGTGACTTACCCACAAATGACGTACACTACAGGTACATGGTACAGTCTATCAAAACCGAAGTTCTCGTGCTTGGCGGCGGCACCGCCGGCTCAGCTGCAGTGCGAACCATCAAACAAACCAAACCGGAAACACAAATTATACAGGTCTATCTACCAGAACTAAAAAACACCTGCGTAGAAGCCGGCTGTATGCCAAGTAAGAGCA
The DNA here is from genome assembly GCA_003566395.1 of Balneolia bacterium. Classification (GTDB taxonomy): domain Bacteria; phylum Bacteroidota; class Rhodothermia; order Balneolales; family Cyclonatronaceae; genus Cyclonatronum. The sequence continues at coordinate 2,893 of PXDL01000102.1, forward strand.
TTTTAGCGGGAGCAAAATACGGTGAATCACTTGCTACTATCCGCACGACTAAAGATACCCATATCGACCGACTACGCCAGGCCCTAACCGACCATAGTGACGACAACACAACGGTTCTCATTGGTACAATTTCTTGGCAAGACAATCATACTGTAACCGTCGAAACTGCCGCGGGCACTTACCATATAAAGGCAGACAAAATCATCCTGACCACCGGCTCAAAACCATTTATTCCACCCATAGATGGACTCGATATCAACCATCCCCAAATATGGACCAGTGATGATGTAGTACGCACAGCAGATAAGGTAGAGAAAATACCACAACGATTACTGGTAATCGGCGCTGGACCAATCGGACTGGAATTAGCAACATTTTTCAACCGTCTTGGGAGTGATGTGCAAATACTGCAAAGAGGCCCTCTTCTCTCCAGCTACGACCCCGAGGTCGCCAACGAACGATTGCGTATGAGTCATGAAGTGCCAGATGCTGTGCCAATCCATTGCCATAGTACTTTGCAAGCTGTGACTGCTACAAACGATCGACTTCGTTGCACTATATCCTACAACGGCCAAGAAGAAGTGGTAGATTTTGACGCTATTTTGGTCGCAACCGGCCGTCGAGCTAATACCCACGACATGACTATCGAACAAACTGATATCACACTCGACGAGCGCGATGCTCCTACGCACAATAAGTATCTGCAGAGTACCGTACCGCATATCTATATCGCGGGAGACGTGGCCGGACACCATCAGATACTCCACTACGCAACTCATATGGGTACGATAGCCGGACACAATGCCGTCAATGATGAACAGCGTCCGGTTGATTTTGCAACTATCTCATTTGCAGTGTCTTTCGACGAGTTCCCATCAGCCCAAGTCGGCTTCACCGAGAACGCAGCGCGTGAGGCGGGTTACGAGCCATGTTCGGCGACGCGTTATTTTAATGAGATCGGCATCGGAATATTAAAACGACATACATACGGCCTCTGGAAACTCGTTGCTGATCGCCATACCGGAGAGATTTTGGGCACTCAGATCGTTGGACCAGAAGTAACACCCGAACTGGCACACCTCATCGCGATGGCGAGGCACAACCAGAACAGTGTTCGGGACCTGTGCGCAATGACCTGGTATCACCCAACCTACAGTGAGATCTTGCTCTCCTTGGCCCGAGACATCACCAGCCAGCAAGATCATGACAGTACGACTTGAATCTAGCTGGCAAACAGCCCTCCAGAGAGAGTTTACCGCCCCGTATTGGCAGGAATTGACCAACGTCATCCGTCACGCGTATCAGGAAAAGACCGTTTATCCCCCACCACAACAAATATTCGCCGCCCTTAATCTCTGCCCACTACCTACAGTTAAAGCGGTCATCCTCGGGCAAGACCCATACCATGGCCCTGGCCAAGCGCATGGTCTCGCCTTTTCGGTTCAACCCGGCACACCATTGCCGCCGTCGCTACAAAACATCTACAAAGAATTATCCACTGACCTTGGTATCACTACCCCCACTCACGGCGACCTCACTGCGTGGGCTAAGCAAGGCGTACTACTGCTAAATACCACTCTTACGGTAAAGGCAAGTGCGCCACTCTCGCACCGGAATCTCGGTTGGGAGCAATTTACCGACGCCATTATCAACGTTCTCGGGCAGCAACACCGGCCATTGGTCTTTCTGCTTTGGGGCAAACACGCGCAGAGCAAACAGTTACACATCGATACCGACCACCATCTCGTTCTCACTGCACCCCACCCCTCACCACTTTCGGCTCATCGGGGTTTCTTTGGTTGTCAGCATTTCTCGAAGTGTAATACATTCCTCGAGCGAACCAAACAGGGTTCGATTGCTTGGAACAGTATTTGTGACTGATTCCATTCACTAGCAAAAGTATGGATGTCCGCTCCGTATGGTTACTACCAATTCCTAAAAAGGAGAGAAGGCAACTCCAACTCCATTATTTCCTAAATCGAATGTGGCAGCTAGAGTGACGCTGCCGGGGGTGGTGTGATCAAGGAGGGTGAATCCGGGAGAGCCGTTGTTAGCAACAGCGATGTAGTTGCCGTCAGGAGAGAAGGCAACGCCTTGACCAGTACTTGGAAGAATGTACGTTGCTGCCAAGGTAACGGTACCTGGATTGGTGTGGTCAAGGAGGGTGAAGTAGGGAGATTCAAAAGAAAAACCAACAGCAATGTAGTTACCATCAGGAGAAAAGGCAGTGCTGTTTGCACGATCTGGTAATGAATACGTAGCAGCAAGTGTAACCGTGCCGGGGGTAGTGTGGTCAAGGAGGGTGAAGTAGGGGGAGCCGTTATGCGTAACGGCGATGTAGTTACCGTCAGGAGAAAAGGCAGCTCCATTCCCTTGTTCACTAAGCGTGTAGGTAGTAGCCAAAGTGACGGTGCCGGGGGTGGTGTGGTCAAGGAGGGTGAAGTAGGGAGCATTAAGATGAGGAACAGCAATATAGTTACCATCTGGAGCAAAGGCAACTCTTCGACTATTTCCAGCTAACGTATACGTTGCAGCTAAGGTAAGGGTGCCCGGGGTGGTGTGGTCAAGGAGGGTGAATCCGGAAGGGCCATCGTGACCAACAGCGATGTAATTACCATCGGGAGTAAAGCGACTGCCCCAGCCAGTACCACCTGTTAGTGTGTAAGTCGCTGCAAGAGTAAGTGTCCCGGGAGTGGTGTGGTCAAGGAGGGTGAAGTAGGGTGTGGTAGTATGTGGTACTGCTATATATGACCCTTCTGGTGAAAATGACATATCCCAACCAAAACCTGCTAGTGTGTAAGTCGTTGCCAGAGTGACGGTGCCAGGAGTGGTATGATCTAATAAATTTAAGTCACTACTATTAACCGCAATAAAGCTACCCTGCTGTGGCTGTGGCTCTGATCGGTACCGAATGATCACAATACCAGAACCTCCGTCGCCACTTGCGTTTGCAGCAGCATTACCAGCGCCGCCGCCGCCGCCTCTACCTGCCACACCATTGCTTCCATTACCACTTGTAGATGGACTACTCCCGCCCCCACCCAAGCCGCCACTGGCGCCGTTGCCGGCACCATTTGTTCCACCGGCCCCACCACCACCGTAGTATAAAGCTGTTCCAGAAATATCACTTTCTATCCCATCACCGCCTGACCCCGGATCGTTAACCGAGGTGGCATCGGCACCAGCGACACCAGCGCCACCGCCGCCGCCGCCTGGAAAAGGTGAGGTTTGAAAACCGCCGTTGCCGCCCCCGTTGTTACCCTGCCCTGATACACCCGCACCGCCTGATGTCGTTGATTCGTTATCAAGTGAACCGCCGCCACCCGAACCACCATCGAGACCATTTCTATCTACTCCACCATAGCCACTTCCGCCGCCACCACCGATTGCTTCAACGCCAAACACACTTGAGTTTTCGCCATTCTCACCGTCACCACTGGCAGCGGACGGAGCACCACCGGCTCCTCCAGCACCTACTACGACCGAATAAGTTCCTGGCTCCAGACTAAGAGAGCCAGATAAGACACCACCACCACCGCCACCACC
>PXDL01000376.1 GCA_003566395.1 Balneolia bacterium
AAATTCAAAACCCACCATTCAAAATTGGGAGCGAAGCGACCCTAACCCTATTTCAATATCGTTTTTCACCGGCTTCAATAGCCACATTGAGGCGGTTTTCCGGTGGTGGAAGCGGGCAGGTGGTGTAGTCGGAAAAGGCGCAGGGCGGATTGTATAGTTTGTTGAAATCCACCGTTACGGTTCCCAGCGGACCGGGATTATCAACATAAAGAAAGCGTCCGCCGCCGAAGGTACTGCTGCGGTTTGTTTCGTCGGCTACAATCAGAAACAGCCGGTCCCCACCGGAGGCGCTGATAGCCCATAAGCGATGAGTTTCGCTTTTCAGCTCAAATTCCAGCACACCGGGCGTATCGTTTTCAGCGGTTTGGCCCAGAATATTCACAATAGGTATGGTGGTCGGTTCTTCATGTGGAATCAGGGTGGCATCTACCCGGTACGAAAGATCCACGGGAAACCGCTCTATGCCGGCAAAACCGGTATATATCTCGCTCTGCTGATCATACAACCTGAGGCCGACCGTTTCATCCCGCTCGATAAAGGTGAACGTCAGGCGGCCGTGCGTAAACTCCAGCGGATTCTCCATATGGAAGGTGATGCTCCCGTTCAGAGTTTCACCATTAATGGTAAAGTCTGTCTCTTCGTTAGGTGAAAAAGTAATTTCCCGGCCGTTCCGTCTGACGGTTCCCGCTTGCGCATCAATGCTGCCTTCCGGAAGCACGATGTCGTTTTCCGAACTGCTGCCGAAGCTGTGCACGTCTTCTTCCAGCCAGAACAATCCTGCCAGTTTAAGCCAGCCCTGTTCCTCGCCCAGCCGTTCGATTCGCTCCCGGTGCCATTGCTCAACGTACTCTTTATGCTCTTCTTCAGTTAGCGGGCGATCTCCCTCACATCCGGAAACAAGGCCCAGACATGTAATGAAAATTACAACCGGAAGCACCGCAAAAAGGTAACTTTTCAATCTTTTCATCATCAATTCTATTACGCTATTGTATAAACTCTATTTAAAAGGATTTGCTAAACCCTTGGATGTACCTATATAGGTCCGCTGCTCAGCGCAGCTGATTTTTTAGGGATGCAGGCGTATCGGCGCCTTCCTCCTCCCGGAATCCCGCATCCGAATCCGGAATGATGGTTTTATCAGTCTTCGCGGTTTCCACCCGTCCGGCCTGACGCCTCACCATAGCCTGTTGTATATCCTTCATTAGCCGGCTCATTTTTTTTCGGGCTTTGGCCTTCAGCTTCTCCGTCCAGTTAAAAAACAAAAGAGAAAATGCCCCGGCTATAATGATGGCAAAAAGCGGCGCTGCTTCGTTTTCCACCAGCATTTGTTGGGCGATGAGTACTATCGCAATCAGGCACATCCAGGCCGGGATATCGGGCAAACGACGCCAGCGTACTTTCTCACGAATCCGGATGCGTAGCCGTCCGCCCGTTGAGCTTACCTGCACGAGCTTACGCGGAGACGAAGGCAGCGCACTATCACCGCTTCCCTTATCCGACCACAAAAGCCCGTCCGTCTTGACATCTACCTCGCCCTCCATTTTGTAATGCGCCCGAATAAGCGACATTATTTCCGTCACCGATTCCCGGTCTGCTTTGCCCGGTGCGTATCCGGCTATTTCAATCTGATTTTTATCGAAGGTTTCGATGAAAAACGAGTCCTCAAGCGGAATGCCTTCAAACTCGAGCATGGCCTGTTTTACATACGCGGGCGATAATCCGGCTTCCGAAGCTATGTGCTCCACCTCTTCCTGAGTCAGTTTCTGCCCCGAACCGACAGCTTCAAAATTAAGCTCTCCGGCTTCCCGCTGCAATGCCGTCGCCCTCGATACGATGGCCTTAAGATCCTTCTCGGAATATTCGTTGGATGAATTCATAGACGTTTAATCAATGGTAAAAGCATGGCCGATTCTGATGTAACAACCCGAAAGTTAGGCCGAGGCTTTTGCCCGGATGGCGCGAAGCACTTCTTTTGCCGCTGTGGGAATATGCGTGCCCGGGCCAAAAACAGCCGCCACGCCCTGTTCCCTGAGCCAGCTGTAATCGGAAGGCGGAATAACGCCTCCGGCTATCACAACTATATCATCGGCCTCTTCACGACGAAGCCCGGCAATAAGTTTCGGAATAAGCGTTTTATGTCCGGCGGCGAGGCTTGAGACGCCGATTACGTGCACATCGTTTTCTACCGCCATTTTAGCTGCTTCATCGGGGGTGGAAAACAGCGGACCCATGTCCACATCAAAACCGATATCGGCAAAAGCGGTAGCCACCACTTTAGCTCCTCTGTCATGGCCGTCCTGGCCCATTTTAACCACCAGCATACGCGGGCGACGACCGTTCTCAGCCGCAAACGCCAGGATATCTTCCTTAATTTCTTTATAATCGCCCTCATTGGCGTAGGCCTTTTCGTACACTCCTGAAATGCTTTGGGATACCGCATTATGGCGTCCCCACACATCTTCGAGGGCATCAGAAATTTCACCGACCGTACAGCGCGCTCTCGCAGCCTCAACGGCGGCATCAAGCAGGTTTTGACCGGGATCTCTTGCGGCTTTCCGCAGCTTTTCAAGAGCGGTTTCCACTCCGGCCTGATCTCTGGAGGCTTTTACGTTCTCAAGCCGCTCGATCTGGCGGCGGCGCACATCGGTATTATCGATATCCAGCACGTCGATATCGTCTTCCTTTTCGAGCCGGTACTTGTTCACCCCCACAATGGTGACATCACCCTTATCAATTCCGGCCTGTTTTATGGCGGCGGCCTCTTCGATGCGCATTTTCGGCATCCCGCTTTCAATGGCTTTGGCCATGCCGCCCATTTCGGTAATTTCATCAATAATTTCACCGGCTTTTTCCACAAGTTCGGCCGTCAGGGACTCTACTGCATAGGAACCGGCAAACGGATCCACGGTTTTTGTGATGTCGGTTTCCTCGCTAAGGATCAGCTGAGTGTTGCGTGCGATGCGGGCCGCGGTATCGGTGGGCAGGGAGACGGCTTCATCGTAAGAGTTGGTATGCAGACTCTGCGTTCCGCCCAGAACGGCAGCCATCGCCTCCACGGTTGTTCGCACCACGTTGTTGAGCGGATCCTGGGCGGTCAGGCTCCATCCCGACGTCTGGCAGTGCGTGCGGAGCATCAGTGATTTCGGGTTTTTCGGGTTGTAGCGCTTTTTCATAAGCGTGGACCATAGCGTTCTGGCCGCGCGCAGCTTGGAAACCTCCATCAGAAAATTCATCCCGATGGCAAAAAAGAACGAGAGACGCGGGGCGAAGTCGTCCACATCGAGTCCGGCGCTCCGTGCGGCTTCAACGTACTCAAGGCCGTCGGCAATGGTGAAAGCCAGCTCCAGCACGCTGTTGGCACCGGCTTCCTGCATGTGATATCCGGAGATGGAAACCGAGTTGTAGCGCGGCATATTCCGGCTGGTATATCCGATAATATCGGCCACAATCCGCATAGACGGCTGCGGCGGATAGATATACGTATTACGGACCATGAACTCCTTCAGGATGTCGTTCTGAATAGTTCCGCTGAGCTGCTCCTGCTTTACGCCCTGCTCTTCCGCGGCCACAATATAACTGGCCAGCACCGGAAGCACGGCCCCGTTCATTGTCATGGAAACCGACATTTTATCGAGCGGAATGCCGTCGAACAGAATTTTCATATCCTCAACCGAATCGATGGCCACGCCCGCTTTGCCCACATCACCCTCCACACGCGGATGATCTGAATCGTAGCCGCGGTGGGTGGCCAGGTCGAAAGCCACGCTTAACCCACGCTGACCGGCCGCCAGAGCTTTCCGGTAAAAGGCGTTGGATTCTTCCGCAGTAGAAAACCCGGCATACTGACGGATCGTCCACGGCCGCTGCGTGTACATTGTTGGATAGGGGCCGCGGGTGTAAGGCGGCAGGCCCGGCCAGGTGTTTGTGTAGGGCGATGACCGTGCGTCTTCTTCCGTATAGAGCGGCTTCATGATGATGCCCTCGGGTGTATCGCTGTTGAGCGAAGAAAGCGGTTCTCCCTTCAGCCCTTTTTCGGCTTGTTTTTTCCAGTCATCGAATGTCGGCTCATGCTGCTTGGAACTCATAGATAAAATCAAATAGATGAATTCTACTGGGTTGATTGACCATAAAAGTACGAAAAAAAACGCGGCATAATGAGATTATGAGGGCTGGTACTTCGATGTAATCCTTCCCATCCGATTCCTTAAAATGAAACGATAGCAGGAGGAAATTTGAAATGTGATGGCGGTAAGTTGATTAATGAACATATATTACACATATTAGTATTAATCCTCCTTCAACCTTAACTTGACGTCATGAACGATACAGCTCAAAAGCAAATCTCACAAAATAGCCGAAAAAAAAGAATCGCCTTTGGATGGTACGGAGGTAAATTCAGCCATTTAAATTGGTTGCTGCCGCTTTTACCAAAAGCCACTCATTTCTGTGAGCCGTTTGGCGGGTCGGCATCCGTTTTAATAAACAGAGATCCTTCGCCTGTTGAAACCTACAACGATATGGATAGGGAGGTGACAAATTTTTTCAAGGTGTTAAGGAATGATCAGGAAGAACTATTACGTCAAATCGGTTTAACTCCCTTTTCCCGTTACGATTTTGAATATGCTATTAATAATTCTAATGGTAAAGGCGAAGAATTGTCCGACATCGAACGAGCGCGTTTGTTCTACATAAGAGCACGCCAAGTCAGAACCGGCCTTGCTCAGACTGCCTCTAAGGGGAGATGGGCTAATTGCCTGAAAACATCAAGAGCCGGAATGGCCGGAGCCGTTTCCAGATGGCTTGGAGGAGTCGAAAGTCTTGAGTTTATTGCTACCAGACTGCTAAGAGTTCAGATAGAGAATGATGATGCCGTCTCCGTTATTAAAAGATATGATAGTGACGAAACCTTGTTCTACTGTGATCCTCCTTATCCGCATGAATCGAGAGGTGATAAAAACGCCTATCTTTTTGAAATGAATAATGAAGAGCACATTAGATTAGCAACACTCCTGAATTCAGTTGAAGGCAAAGTTGCTATTTCGGGATATGATTGCGACTTGATGAATAAATTATATAGTGGATGGAATAAAATCATCGCCCCCACAAAAAAAGCATTAAGTGTAAAAGCAGACCGAACTGAAATCCTTTGGACCAATTATGATCTATGAGCGGTGAACAGTCTTTTTCACAAAAAGCTGATCAAGTGCTTTCCCGACTTTGGAAGTCGGTTGAGAATAAATCCGGCAAAAGCGGTACTATTCAATTCATCAAAGACGCTCGCATAATTCAGCTAATCGACGATTGTATTAACAGCAACACCAAAAGTTACCGCTATGTTTTACCAACCCACGTTCTGGCCAAACTTGTAGATAACGCACTGGATTGCAGGTCGATTCAAAAAGCGTGGGGTGTAGAAGGCGCTTTTGATGCCAGAAGTATTGCTCACGCGGTAGTTGTTCCTTTCGACCAAAGAAATCATCGGGTTTTAGGAGGAAGCTCCGAGCCTTATGTCAATAACCCTTTAAGATGTCCGGCCGTCACTTCTGAGTTCAGAGACCGGCAGAAGAATAAAACTGATTGGGATAAACTCACAGAAGTTCTCGATCACATCCAAAAATCAAGGATTGAAGATCTTGAGAATTTTTTCAAACAAATATTATACTCAGTATATCAAAGACTTTCAGAAGTCAGGATTAGCTACCCTACACCCAACCGAATAAGTTTTGCTAATGCTTTACTGATAATCGATCGTTTTCTTAAAGAAAAGTCAGGGGGGGAAAGGCTTGAAAGCGTAGTTACGGCTTTGTTTTTAACGATTGGTCAGCGATTTCGATTATTCGACGAAATAAACAGGGGAAATGTAAATGCAGCCGATGCATCATCCGGTTCATTGGCAGATATTGAGTGTCTGAATAAAGGAAAGAAAAAACTACTGGTGGAAGTCAAAGACCGAAAACTTACACTCACCCAACTGGAATCCAAAGTCGATCAGGCAAGGACTGAAAAAGTCCGGGAAATTCTTTTTTTATCGAAAGGAATTGAAGAAAAAAGCGAAGATCATGTAAAGAGGAAAATCAAATCAGAATTTGTCAGCGGACAAAATATTTATGTGATTGACTTCGATTCTTTTTTGGAAAATGTTTTAGTGCTGTTCGGCGAAGAAGGCCGAACAGAATTCATCTCCAACATCGGGCCTGAATTAGAAAGAGTAAACGCTGCAATCCATCACAAAAAAACGTGGTCAAACCTGCTGAAGCAAGCTTGATCCTGAAAATTTCTTTTCCCTTTATCTCATACCTGCGAATTATTAGAATAGCAAATCACCCGCGGGAGTTACTTTAAAAATTAGTTTCAGCCGCTGCTATCCATCATTCAGGGTTAAAAGATTTCAACTCACAAAAAGAAATTATCCAGCTCATCA
>PXDL01000361.1 GCA_003566395.1 Balneolia bacterium
GGTTGATTGCAGATTATAGTTTAATAGTTTTTCAGCTTGGAAGTGAGAAATTTGTCTCATTTCGCATTATAAATCGCCTATATCTTCCTATGTATATTCAATGAAACAGTATAAAACCAAGACTTTGCTTGTTCTCAGTGGAGGATTCGGTACGAGACTCAGATCGGTTGTACAAGGAATTCCCAAAGCACTCGCACCTGTAGGGAATGTACCATTTCTTGATATTCTAATAGAATCTTGGCTCAAAAACGGGTTTAATAAACTTGTTTTTCTACTCCATTACGAGGCTGATCAAATCATCTCTTTTTTGAACGAAAAAAAAAGTCAGTTCCCCGGTACTATTAAAATTGAATTTGTTGTAGAACAGAAACCTCTTGGAACCGGAGGAGCTGTAGTCAATGCCATTCGTGAATGCAAAATAAGGGAAGACTTTTTTGTAATTAACGCCGATACATGGCTCGGAGACGGCCCGGCTACTATGCTATCCGCAAACTCACCCTCGATTGGAGTCATAGAAGTAGAAGATACAAGCCGATATGGAGCCGTAACAATTGATGAGAACAACTTCATTACCGGATTCTCAGAAAAATCTAATTCCGGCGGTGGCGGCTGGATCAATGCGGGGCTATATAAAGTGCATCCGGATCATTTTGCACAAGTTGCCGACTCTGTTTTTTCGATGGAAAAAGTCATTCTCCCGAATTTGTCAGAAGCCGGGATATTGAAGGCCGTCAGGCTCGACGACGATTTTATAGACATAGGGGTGCCTGAAGATTATTACCGCTTTGTACAAAAAAATCAACAAACTAAAATATGAAGCAACTCGAAAACTTTCTGATAACTGAAGATACGGCTTTAAAAGAAGCTCTTGTTTGTATTGAAAAGAACAAGCACGGGATGATTTTTGCTACCAATGGTAACAGTGAAGTTACCGGAATCGCTACGGACGGAGATATAAGACGGAAACTGATTGAAGACGGAAATGTGAACCAACCAATTTCCGAATGTCTGAACCGTGATTTTAAGTGGGCAAGAGAAGGAAGTTCAAGGGAATCCCTGTTAAAGTATCTGGATCATCAAATTCGGGTAATTCCGTTGCTGAACGATAAGATGCAGCTGGTTGATGTAATTAGCCGCTATCAGCTTCCAGTTCAAAAGGAAGAAAATATTTATGCAAGAGCCCGCTCCCCGGTACGGATCAGTTTTGGCGGTGGGGGATCTGACCTGACCCACTTCTTTGCAACCGATCCCGGTGCGGTCATAAACACAACTATTTCTCTTTACAGCCATGCTGCGCTGCGTAAAAGAGCCGACAGTCGAATAATCATACATTCAAAAGATTTGAATGAAATCCTTGACGCTCCCAATATTGATAAAGCAGTTGTAGGGTTTGAGAGTTTTCGTTTGATTCAGGCCATTTTAAAAACAGTACAGCCGGATTTCGGTTTTGAACTTTTCCTGAATTCCGATTTTCCATTGGGGTCGGGCTTAGGTGGCTCTGCCGTGGTTTCAGCTGCTATACTGGGTTGTTTCAACGAGTTCAGACAGGATAAGTGGGATGATTACGAGCTGGCGGAGCTTGCGTATCAGGCCGAACGCATTTATCTGGGAATTGCCGGGGGATGGCAGGATCAGTATGCCACTGTTTTCGGTGGATTTAATTTTATCGAATTCAAGATGGAGCAGAATGTAATTCACCCCCTAAGATTAAATCCCAGCGTTTTACTTGAACTTGAAGAGAGCCTGATTATTTGTGATACGGGGTTGAGTCACGATTCCGGTATGATCCATGATAATCAGCGGCAAGAGATGTCTCAGAAAAAAGTAAAGGAGCTGGTGAAAAAAAATGTATTACTGACGTATGAAATCAGGAATCAGCTGCTTCGTGGCAGGCTTATGAAATTTGGAGAGCTGCTCAATCAGGCCTGGCAGCTGAAGAGGCAGTTCAGTTCCCGGATTTCAAATAAACAAATTGATCATATCTATGAAACGGCGCTTAAACACGGTGCCAGCGGAGGCAAGCTGATGGGGGCCGGTGGAGGCGGATTTTTCCTGTTCCACGTAAGTCCGTTCCGAAAATTTGAAGTAATCGATTCTCTTGAGCGGATGGGCCTGCAAATCAGGCGATTCAGGTTCGATCAGGAAGGCCTGAGTACCTGGAGCCAACGTGAAAATAATAAATCCGATTCATTTGATAACTGAAAGCGTGACATTTAGCATCAATAAACATACCATCGGAGCAGGGCGATGTTTCGTAATAGCCGAGATAGGAAATAATCATAACGGTGATTTCGATCGCGCTATACAGATGATCGACAAAGCTGTTGAAATGGGAGCTGATTGTGCCAAGTTTCAAATGAGGCACATGGATCAGGTGTACCGCAAGAAAACGCTGCACAAGCAGTCCGATGATCTGGGCACCGAGTACGTGATCGATCTTTTGGAAAGGTTTGAACTCTCCACCGATCAGCACAGAGATCTTGCAGAATACTGCAAAAAGAAGGGGATTCTTTATATGTGTACTCCATGGGATATTAAAAGTGTGCATGTGCTGGAGTCATTCGGGGTTGAAGCGTATAAAGTTGCTTCTGCAGATTTAACCAATATTCCCTTGATTTCCCGTCTGTGCGATACCGGAAAGCCACTAATCCTTTCTACCGGAATGAGTCGAACAGAGGAGGTTGAGCAAACGGTTAGGTTTCTTAATTCCCGCGAGGCCGGCTTCGTTTTATTACACTGTAATAGTACATATCCTGCACCGTTTCACGACATTCATCTTCCGTGGATGAAAAGACTGAAGGAAATACATCCTCTTACAGGGTATTCAGGGCATGAGCGGGGCATCGCGGTTTCGCTGGCAGCAGCAGCTCTCGGAGGTTGTGTGATTGAGCGCCATTTTACACTCGACCGCCGTATGGAAGGCCCAGACCATGCAGCCAGCCTGGAGTTTACTGAGTTCACCCGGCTTATTTCCGGAATTCGGGAAATTGAAGAAGCTATGCAGGAGAAACCGGAAAGGGAGCTCAGTCAGGGGGAGATGATTAACCGGGAAAATCTATCAAAAAGCCTGGTGGCCTCAAAAGATCTTAAAAAAGGAACCGTGCTTAAGCCCGAACATCTCGTAGTAAGGAGTCCGGGGCAGGGCTTGTCGCCCCAGAAGTTTGACGCACTTATCGGGAAAACCCTGCGCAGGGATATGAAAGAAGAAGATTTCTTCTTTCCATCAGACCTTACTGAACATGAATATAAACCCCGATCATACCGGTTTGGAAGGCCCTGGGGAATTCCTGTCAGATACCATGATTTCAGGGAGTATCACCAAAAAGTAAAACCTGATTTTTACGAGTTCCATTTTTCCTATTCGGATATGGATCTGAATCCCTCCGACTATCTTGAAGGACCTTATTCTTGTGAATTTGTAGTACATGCACCGGAACTTTTTGCCGGAAGCCATTTGATGGATCTCGCGAGCGAAGATGCCGCCTACAGGAAGCAGTCGATTCATGAAACGCAGCGTATTATAGATATTACGCGTGACCTAAAACGGTTTTTCCCTTCAACGAAACGTCCCATGATTGTCGCCAATGTTGGGGGCTTTACGATGGATGCACCTCTCGGCGAAGATAAAAAGTTGGCGTTGTATAAACGATTTGCCGAGAGTCTGAAAAAGCTGGATATGGACGGAGTGGAACTGATACCTCAAACGATGGCCCCGTTCCCGTGGCACTTCGGCGGGCAGAGATATCAAAATTTGTTTGTCCATATAGAGGAAATTGAAGAATGGTGCGGGAAACTCAACCTGAGAATGTGTTACGATGTATCCCATTCCAGCCTTACCAGTACCCATTTTGATAAAGACTTTTATGAGTTCAGCGCACGGATTGCCCCGTTTACTGCCCATATGCACCTTGGAGATGCAAAGGGAGTGAACGGAGAAGGGTTGCAAATCGGGGAAGGCGACATTGATTTCGACAAGCTTGGAAAGATCCTGAACGAGCACTGTCCGGATGCTCCGTTTATTCCTGAAATCTGGCAGGGCCATAAAAACGGCGGTGAAGGCTTTTGGATTGCACTTGAACGATTAGAGGGAAAACTGTAGATGAGTGAACGAATCAAACAGCGAATACTGGAATCTGCCGCTGTAAAACAGCTGATGCTTGAGGATGAGGACCTTCTCTCCGGGCTGGAGTCCCTGTCACGGGATTGCCTTTCATGTCTTCGCGAGGACGGAAAAATAATCTTTGCCGGTAACGGCGGCAGTTTTGCGGATGCACAGCACATATCTGCAGAGTTCACATCTCGCTTTATGTTCGATCGGCATTCGCTGGCATCTATAGCACTGGGCACTAATGGTTCGGCGATTAGCGCCATCGGCAACGACTACGGTTTTGAATATATCTTTAGCCGGGAATTGAGTTCAATTGCCGGCAAAAAAGATGTTTTTATCGGCATCACTACAAGCGGCAACAGTCCCAATATTTTGCGGGCTGTTGAGATAGCAGCAGAAAAAAAAATCAGGCATGCGGCTTTCACCGGTGAAACAGGGGGTGAGCTAAGCGGAGTTTGTGAATGCCTGAAAGTGCCTTCCAAGATAACGGCCCGCATACAGGAATGTCATATTCTTATGGGTCACATTTTATGTGAGTTGGTTGAGGAAGCTTTTTTCAATAAACAAGAGATATGAGTACTTCTGAGACATTTACGGTGGGAATGATGCAGGGCAGGCTGAGCGAAAAACCCGGTCAGCAGCTACAGTCTTTTCCTCATGCAGAATGGAAAGAAGAATTCAGCCGTGCGTCTAACATCGGCTTCGGGGCACTTGAATGGTTGGTTGATGATCTTAGTGAATCCAACCCGATTCTCTCTGAGACCTGCCGGAATGAAATATTCAGGCTGGCTTATAAGAATCAAATCAGGGTGGAATCGGTTTGTGCGCATGCCTTCATCAACGGTGCTTTGCTTGAAGAAAGTGAAAAAGGAGAAAGATACCGGGCTTTTCTTGTACATCTATCAGTGGAAGCCGGCAAGGCCGGTATCAGACAGATTATCCTGCCCTGTATGGAACAATTCAGCCTGAATAACCCTGAAAAACGCAGGCGTTTTCAGCAGGTGTATCAAAAGCTGTCCGGACGACTCCGCACAGAAATTCTTCTTGAAACTGATCTCGCAGCCGAAGAGCTGAAGGCGTTTTTGGACGGGTTTGAAACGAAAACACCGGGCATCTGCTACGATTTGGGAAATGCGGTCGCCCTGGGGTTCAACCCGGTGTATGAACTTGAAATGCTGCATCCCTTTATACAGGAAATTCACATTAAAGACCGCGACTGCGAAGGGGGGCTAAGCAGACGAGTAGGGGAAGGCCACACTCCTTTCCGGGAAGCCCTGGAAACGCTCAAAAGACTGGGATGGAGCGGATTGTGTGTTTTTGAAACGCCCGTATTTGATAATTGGGAAAAAGAAGCGCGCAACAACCTGAGCGTTATTCAACCCTTGATCACTTCTAAAATAGTTTAGTTTGAAGGCATTATTTGTAGGATTAGGTTCTATCGGACAAAGACACCTCCGAAACCTTCAGCACATCAGGCCCGACATAGAAATTGGGGCCGTCCGTTCCACCCGTTCAGTACCTGTACTATCAGCTACCAATCAGGTGATTTCCGGTGCCGAACTTAAATCACATTATGGAATCCGTGAGTTTGATTCCCTGGAGAAGGGCCTCGCATTCGGACCGGATCTGGTTTTTGTAACCAACCCGACAAGCCTTCATGCCGGAGTAAGCCTTCAAGCCGTGCGGGCCGGAGCGTTTGTATTTGTTGAAAAGCCGCTTTCACATACCTGGGATGAGATAGAGAATCTGGTAAAGGCTGAAAAACAATTCGGATCTAAAAAAATTGCGGTAGGCTATCATTTCAGATTTCTGCCGGTTCTGAAAATGATCCGCTCTATGCTACTTGAAGGGAAAATCGGAAATTTGACCGGTGTTCAGGTTATTAACGGGGAATACATGCCGGGTTGGCATCCGTATGAGGATTACCGGAACAGCTATGCGTCAAGGAGCGATCTTGGCGGAGGAGCGCTGGTTACCCAAATCCATGATTTCGACAACATTCTTTGGCTTTTCGGGAAACCCAAATCTGTATATGCAGTAGGTGGAAAGCTCTCTTTCCTTGAAATTGATGTCGAAGACAGCGTTCAGTCGTTATTCGCATACCCCGCTGCCAACGGAACCCTTCCTGTTTCGGTAACCCTTGACTATCTGCAGTGGCCTCCGGTAAAACAGATGACTATAACCGGGGATAATGGCAAAATTGTGTGTGATCTCAACACCTTCAACACAACCGTAAGCGATATATCAAATTCTAAAACCGAAACCCGTTCCTTCCCGAAATTGCAGCGCAACGACTTGTTTTTA
>PXDL01000136.1 GCA_003566395.1 Balneolia bacterium
CCGAAGAAAAGCCCGTAAACCACTTCCGGATGGCTGTACATATACACCGGAAGCGGAACAACTTTAGTAAAAAAAAGAAGAGCTGAAAAAATACCGGCAATCAGGGTGAGACCGAATTTCCAGTGTGCTACATCAAAAAAACCTTTCAGATCGAAGCTGAGGAGCGATTTCAGGGAGTACGCGTTTACGCTTTTGATGGCATCGAGCATGCGTTTGTAGATGCCCAGTATGAGGGCCATGGTGCCGCCGCTTACGCCCGGAACTACGTCGGCCGCCCCGAGCACAAAAGCTTTGGAAAAAAGCACGGGCAGCTCCCCGGGTGTGGTAAAATCTTTTTCCGCTTCTTCCCGAATCTCTTTCTGTGGCTCAGGCGTTGATGATTGCATACAGTCTTATTTCCGGTACGGGTTTATGACGGTCAGGAGTCGGCTTCGGGATTGTTCCATCCGCTGCGACCAATAAGCGGTACGAATTTGTAGTCTTCAAAAATTTCTTCATGAAAATCATCCCCTTCGCGTGTGATGCGGTGCATGGCCTGCCGGGTTTCATCGCCTACGGGTATCACCAGTCTTCCGCCTTCACTGAGTTGCTGGACCAGGGCTTCGGGCACAACCGGGGCGCCCGCAGTAACCACAATGCCGTTGTACGGAGCATAGGCCGGCCAGCCTTCGGTGCCGTCGCCGCATTTCATCATGAGTCGGTAATCCAGACGGTGGAGGATTTCTCTGGCCCGTTCATACAGCAAACGGTGCCGCTCAACGGTGTACACTTCGGCACCGAGTTCAAGCAAAATAGCCGCCTGATATCCGGAGCCGGTTCCGATTTCCAGAACTTTCTCGCCGGGGACGAGCTGAAGCATTTCCGTTTGTTTGGCTACGGTAAAGGGCTGTGAAATCGTCTGCTTCATATCAATAGGGAGGGCGGAATCTTCATACGCGCGGTCCGCAAAAGCCGTATCTACAAACTCATGGCGCGGAATGCGGGCGATGGCGGATAAAACCTCACCGGAGGTAATCCCCTTGTCCTTCAGCCCGGATACAAGTTTATTTCTGCGGTGGCGGTATTTATGTTCGTTATATTGATGCAGCACAAACAGCTATCATTAGAATAAAGGGTTTCACCGAGCACACCGGCTCCGGAACCAAGTGCCCAAGATAGCCAATTTTGCAGTCGATTGCTTTTGGGATGATCGGAAAATCTGCACCCCAAACAAATGAAAACGCAATCCGTATTGTTTGAATCGGAACGGCGACGGGATTTACTGAAGTAATACCTGCCCGGGCCGCGCTTCATGCCGGGTAACAGAACGGTTCCACACAGTCAAAGACTTCTTTATAAACAACGCGCAGCCACATGACGCACGACAAGAAAAAAACAATCACCGAAGAACCCCTCATTCTGAAAGCGCCCGGTGATGAGCGCAATTTTTTTGAAATCCCGGCTCAGGCAGCGGATACGGCCTCTGAATTTAACGGAAATGTGCTCTCCGCCGGCGGCCAAAACTGTGAAATCCGTTCGGGCATTATCCATTTGATTGACGGCAAACCGTCCGACATCACCCTGGCCCAGCAGAGTAATTTTATTCCCGCTACCGCCCGTTTGTATGAAGAACAATGGCGAAGGCGTTCCATCGGATTTATCTCAGGCGAAGAATTCAGCCTCGATGATGAGCGTCAGCTGCTGCAATCCTGGAGTCTGCCTCAGCCGGGAGAGCTGGTGCTCGACCTGGGATGCTCCACCGCTTTTTACGCACGTTCGGCCGCATTAAAAGCGCCGGAATCGCGCTGCGTGGCTATCGACATTTCGGAGCCCATGTTGCGGCAAGCCCGTGAGAAAGCCATACAAGAGAACGTGAAGCTGTTTTTGTTGAAGGCCGATGTGTCCTCATTGCCATTTTATGCCGGCTCCGCCGACTTGCTCCTCTGCGGAGGAAGCCTTAACGAGTTTGCCAATCCCGAAAAAGTGCTGTATGAAAGCAGAAGAGTAATCAAGCCCGATGGCCGCTTTTTCATGATGCATCTTCTTCGTGCCGAAACCATTGCGGGCAAGCTTTCCCAAAAAGTATCGGAAGTCGGGGGCATTTCATTCTGGACGGAGAAAGAATCCTCAGCGCTTTTCAGCAAAAGCGGGTTCAGGATTGAACGATCGCTGAAGCTGGGCGCGGTGATGTTCTCTCTGCTGAAACCCGAGGCCTGAACCGCTTACATTCGCTCGGGAGCTTCTATTCCGAGTATTTCCAAACCGTTGGCAAGGGTGATACCCGCAGCTTTCAGCAAGGCAATTCGGGCTAACGCCAGCTCAGGCTCTTCGCCCATAATCCGGCAGTCGTGGTAAAATTTGTGAAAGTGTGCGGCAACCTCATTCAAATAGTTGATCAGGCGGTGCGGTTCACGGTGTTTGGCCGCAGCGGCCACGGCGTCGGGAAACTGGAAGACCTCTTTCAACAGCGCGGATTCGGATGAGTGGGTCAGCAGGCCGAGATTTGGCTCGGTGTCGGTTTCGTAGGTTTCCTCGGCTTTCCGGAGGATACTGTGGATGCGGGCGTGCGCATACTGGAGATAAAAAACGGGATTCTTTTCTCCGGCCTCTTTTGCTTCGGCTATGTCAAACTCAAGATGGGTGCCGGGGGTGCGCATCAAAAAGAAGAAACGGGTAACATCCGAGCCGACTTCATCCATTAGCTCGTCAAGCGTTACAAAATTGGCTTTTCGGGTGCTCATCTTGAACGGCTTTCCCTCTTTGACGATGGTCACAAATTGATAGACCTGAACGTCGATGCGCGAGGTGTCGTATCCCAGCGCTTTAGCGGCCGAAATCACATCCGGGTAGGTGGCGATATGGTCGGCTCCGAAAATATCGATGCAGATGTCATAGCCGCGATCAAGTTTTGAAATGTGATACGCAATATCCGGCAATCGATACGTCGGTTCGCCGGTACTTTTGATGAGCACCGTATCTTTGTCTTTTCCGAACTCCGTTGTTTTAAACCACACGGCTCCGTCCCGATCGTAGGCGAGGCCTTTTTCGCGCAATTGACTCACCACCCGATCGATGGAGCCGTCTTCATATAAGTTGTGCTCATTAAAAAACTGATCCATGGTGATGTTCATCCGCTCAAGCGTGTTCTTAATGTCATCGAAAATAGCGTCTTCCGCCGCTTGTTTGAAGACCGGATCGGTTTCAGGTTTATCGGCCAGTTCATCTCCGTACTCATCGGCCAGCTTCCTTGCGATATCCCGGATGTATTCTCCCTGATAGCCGTCTTCCGGAAAAGAGGCTTCACGATCCAGAATTTCCATATACCGTGCACGGACGCTTTCACCCAGCACGCGCATCTGACGCCCGGCATTGTTGAAATAGTACTCCCGGTCCACCTGAGCGCCGGTCCATTCAAGAAGCCGGGCAATGGAGTCGCCGAGTACGGCGTTGCGGCCGTGCCCAACGGTAAGAGGACCTGTAGGGTTTGCGCTCACGAATTCCACCTGCATTTTTTTACCGCTGTTGGTATCGCTTCGCCCGAAGTCATGGCCCTGCTTCAGCACATCAGACAGCTGATCAAAAATCCAGTTGTTGGCAAAGCGGAAATTGATGAATCCCGGACCGGCAATTTCCACCGAGCGGATTTTGGTGTCGTCGTATTCCAGAGCATTCACAAGGTCGTCGGCGATGGCTCGGGGCGATTTTTTGAGCGTTTTGGCCAGAGTCAGCGCCAGATTTGTTGCGACGTCGCCGTGTTCGGGGATGCGTGGTTTTTCTATCTGGATGTTAGCGGATTCGGCATCAACGCCAAGTCGTTTAAGTGCGTCAGCAAGAATCTGTTCGAGGTAGGTGGTCATGAAGCGAAGTAAGGAGATCTGTTAAAGAAGGCTTTACAAAAAAAGCAAACCCGGACAATGCCGGGTTTGGGTGTGAATAAGCGGAATATAAAAAGATTTGAGCTGCACATCATCTTAGTAATCCCCTGGCCTGAAAGCTGGTGTATTTTTTACCCGCTACAATCACGTGATCGCACACATGAAGCCCCATGATAGCCGCACTCTTTACTATCTGCCGGGTAAGGGAGATATCGGAGCGGGAAGGCTCGGTATTGCCGCTCGGGTGGTTGTGAAGCAGCAAAATACTTCGGGCGCGGTCCATGATGGCCAGCCGCATGATTTCAGGCACGTCGACTATGGTGGCGTTGGTGCCGCCGGTGCTTATGCGGTGATATCGCAGCATTCGTTTGGCGCTGTTCATACTCACCAGCACGAAGACCTCCTTGTTTAAATCGCGCAGCATCGGCCCGAAATAGGAATAGGCCTGCTCGGGATTGCGGAAAACGACTTCTTCACTTCCGTCATGTGCATTCACTCTCCGCGCCAGCTCAAAAGCGGCCACGAGCGTAACCGCCTTAACCGATCCGATTCCTTTAATGCTCCGCATCTCATCCCAATCGCAACGGGCCAGCTTATGGATTCCGGAAGTCTGTTTCATTAGGGCGCGCGACGTTTCGAGCACATTCATGCCTTTGGAGCCTGATCGCAGCAGTATGGCCAGAAGTTCGGCGTCGGTTAAGACATCCGGACCGTACTGCATCAGCTTTTCGCGCGGCTGTTCCTCGGGCAGCAGATTGCGTACTCGTCCGTTTTGTGATTCGCTTTCGTAGGGAATTTCCTTCAAATTACAGGTACTCATGGGCTCAGTCATTTTTCTTTTTAGGCCCAAGAGTGCCCGACCGGCAAAACCTTACACGAAAATAAACATCAGCTGTGGGGTCCGCCCATCAGCGGTTCGTTTGAGGCGCGGATGCTCGAATTCGGCATCCCCTGCGGATTCTGTTTTTTGCTCAGCTCAATAGCATCAAGCACGATCTCAAGGTGTTTTTCCTTGGAATTTTGGTAGAACGATTGTGCGGCTCCGCTAAGCTTTGGCTTGCCGTGCAGGGGCTTATCGCTCACGCAAAGCAGCGTGGCATTGGGGATACGATATCGAAATCCGTTTGTGGCCACCGTAGCCGACTCCATATCGATGGCAATACTGCGGCTGATGTGAATTTCACTCACCGACCGGCGCTTTGAAAACTCCCAGTTCCGGTTGGCCGTGGTATAAACGGTACCGATCCGGTAGTTCATCTTGTAGGATTCCAGCACCTGTTTCAGGAAGATGTTGAGCGTGTAATTCGGGATGATGGGCACGCTCAGCGGCATGTCGTCGTCAAGGACGTTGTCGGCGCGCATGTAGCCGGAGGCGAGGACAAAATCACCTATATCCTGATGGTTCCGGAGTCCGCCGCAATGCCCAACCATAATCATGGCGTCGGGGCGAAGCACGGCGATATGATCGGTGCAGGTTTTCGCATTAGACGGCCCCACCCCGATATTGACCAGGGAAATCCCCAGATTATCATCCAGTTTATGATGATAGGCAGGCATTTGAACCCCTTCTCGCGACGGCTTCACGCAGTCGGGAAACTTATCCCGGAAAACATCTACGTGCATGTCATAATTGGTAAACAGGATATAGCGCTGAAAGTCTTCGGCCCTTGTTCCGGTATAGTGCTGAAGCCGGTCGAGGCTCAGGTCGATGCGTTCGGGACGAAACAGAAACAGCTTCTTCATGGTGAAGTCCATTTCCTCTTCGTCGAGGTAGTCGAGCAACAGCGGCTCGTTCAGCGGGATGGTTTTCCGGGAGCGTGATGCCTTGATGTGCGCGCCCATTTTTGCCAGCTTGCGCAGTTCGCGCGTCAGGTACCAGCGATAAACGCGTGGTTTGGCGAACTCGCCGGTAATTTCAGGATTGTGCTCCGACCAATCCCGCACAATGCCGAGTTTCGGGTAATAACCGTCCTCATAGGCCTGCTCCATAAAATCACAGGCTTCGCTTACGGCCTTATTAATTTCCTGATCGGTGCTGTTGCTGTTTTTTTTGTATTCGAAAAAATCCTTCATACTGTCTTTTTAGAAAATGAAACCGGCCGGCGTATTCCCCTTAAATCCGAGCCGGAATTGTGCTGCTTTTGCTATGACACACAAGTGATTGATAATAATAGGGATGTAAAAATATTAATTTGGTCTGAATAATCTCCTAAGATAGTTTATGTTTACAGGATACTCAACATAATTAAAGATGAGATTACCTATGGCTGAATCAGATTCCGGACGGCTGAAAAAATGGACTAAACTCAAACAGGCGGCGATCTGTGAAACCCGGGTTTTTACGGTGATGAAAAGCCGCATGAAGATGGGCGAGGGTCCCGAAGCAGATTTTTTCACCCTTGATGCCCCCGAGTGGGTTAATGTGCTGGCTATCGATACGAACGGTGATGTGATTCTTGTGGAACAGTACCGGCATGGTATCGGTCAGGTTTCTCTTGAAATCACGGCCGGCGTGGTGGATAAGGGAGAGAGCCCGCTTCA
>PXDL01000054.1 GCA_003566395.1 Balneolia bacterium
GCGGTAAAGGAAGCCGCCTATAAAACCGGGGCAGCACGGAAATAGAATAATATCTTTACGTATTTCTACATCAAACCCGGCGTGTACTCTTCGCGCCGGGTTCCTTGTAGGGAGTAGTCAGGTAGTTTTTATATATTGTTGAAGGACAGAATACATTTTGCACTTTTATTTTTATTAAATGGCACTTCTTTTTAGGTTGGGAATATATTTTTGCGCAGCACTTTTATTGATCACAGCCTGCAGCCACGAAGACGATTCTGATAAAATATTCCATGAACTATCCCCGGAAAGAACAAATATCACCTTTTCAAACGACATTGAATCTACGGATTCACTAAATGTTCAAACCGATCATTTTATCTATAACGGGGCCGGGGTTGCGATAGGGGATATCAACAATAATGGACTACCGGATATCTTTTTTTCCGGAAATATGGTTCCGAGCCGTTTGTATCTGAATGAAGGAGATATGAGCTTTCGGGATATCACTGAGCTGTCCGGTATTCAAACAGACAAGCGTGTAACCGGTGTTTCGATGGTGGATATTAACCATAATGGCTATATGGATATCTACCTGTCTGTATCTGGTGCTCCATGGACGGAGCCGGACGAACGCCGGAATCTTTTGTATTTGAACAACGGTGATAACACGTTTACGGAAGCAGCTTCTGATTATCAGATTGATGACCCCGGCTTTACCACACATGCAGTATTTTTTGATTATAACCGAAATGGGCTTCTGGATCTATATTTGCTGGGTAATTCGCCCGGAGAGTTTGGCAGGGGCGATACCGGGGGAAGTTTCAGCGGGGCAAGAATGCCGAACGAGTATGGTGTTGACCGACTCTACAGAAATAATGGTGACGGTACATTTACGAACGTATCAGAAGAAGCCGGCATACTTAACAGGCTTGGATATGGTTTAGGTGTTGTAGTATCAGATCTCAATAATAACGGCTGGCCCGATATTTACATCTCCAATGACATTACGCCTAACGACGTACTTTATATCAATAACGGAGACGGCACGTTTGAAGACAGGGCTGCTGACTACCTGAAGCACTCCAGTTTTGCCGGTATGGGGATGGATATTGCGGATTTTTCAAACAACGGGTGGCCTGATATCATACAGACCGATATGATGCCCGAAAATTTGGAAGACCGCAAACGGATGAGTGGATCTACTACGTACAGTACGTTTCAGCAGCTGCGTCAACAGGGATATTTCCCCCATTACAATACAAACACGCTCCAGCTGAACCAGGGCGTTTCGGAAAATGGTGACATCATCTTTAGTGAAATTGGAAGAATGGCCGGTGTAGCCTATACAGACTGGAGCTGGGCCGCACTTTTTGCGGATTTTGATAACGATGGGCATAAAGATCTTTTCATTAGTAACGGATACCCTAAAGCCGTGAACGATTTTGATTACCTCTCCGATATGTTCCGGGCGCGCAGGTCCGGCGATGAAGAACAGGTAAAAAGGGAAGAGCTTCAGATTTTGGAAGACCTGCATAGTTATCGGGTATCCAACTACATGTTTCAAAATAACGGCAACCTCACGTTTACCAACAAAACCAGGGATTGGGGGCTTTATCAACCCAATTTTTCCTATGGAGCTGCCTACGCTGATCTCAATAATAACGGCCGGCTCGACCTTGTCATCAGCAATATTAATGATACAGCTCAGATATTTGAAAACAGGGGGAGAGATGATCAAGCTTTCAATTATTTGCAAATTTCACTCAAAAGCGAAACACCCAATCGGCGGGGCCTGGGAGCCAAAATCACGCTAACTCAGAACGGAAATAAGCAGTATATCCAGCATACTCCCTACAGGGGCTATATGTCAACTGTAGACGATCGTATCCATTTTGGCTTGGGCGAAGAAGCCGGGTCGGTAGATTCACTGGAAATTACCTGGCCTGACGGAAAAACCCAGATTTTAACTGATTTGGAGACCAATCAGCACATTACACTGTATCATGAAGATGCTGGACAGCCTGTTCAGGAAGAGCATTCTCCCAATGGCAGGAACAAGGCACTCTTTACGCTTCTGTCACCCCCGGGTAATGAACTGATGAGGCATCGGGAAACCTCATACACAGATTTCAGTATTCAGGCGATGCTCCCATACCAGATCTCCAAAGAAATTATGCCTGTTGCAGTAGCAGATGTAAATGGTAATGGACTTGATGACATATTCATAGGGGGGGTGGCCGACGCTTCTGGAACGTTGTTCATTCAGCAACAAGATGGACGCTTTACAGAATCAAACGAAGATCAACCCTGGAAAAATAACAGCAATTTTGAAGACTGGGGAGCAACATTTTTTGATGCGAATGGAAACGGTTTGCCGGACCTTTATGTGAGCAGCGGTAGTTTTCGTTTATCCGGTATTTCAGAACTTTTACAGGATCGGTTATACATCAACAAGGGAAACGGTAAGTTTATGTACGATCCGGACGCTCTGCCTGAAATACGCACAAGTACAACAACAATTGAAGCAGGAGATTTTACGGGTGATGGTCAGCTGGATCTCTTTGTTGGCGGAAGAGTGGCGCCAAGAGGATACCCAAATCCTGTGCGTAGTTATATACTACGAAATGATGGTGGGCGATTTACGGATATTACTACTGAAGTGGCACCGGACATGATTGATCCGGGCGGGCTTGTGACAGATGCTGTTTGGGTTGATTTTGACGGTGATGAGAAGCTTGACCTGGTAACAGTTGGGGAATGGATGCCGGTCCAGTTTTATCGAAATGAGGGAAAGACACTGAGTAATGTTACTGAGACAATGGACCTACCGCCATTAAGAGGCTGGTGGTGGAGTATTGAAAAAGGAGATTTCAACAATGATGGGCAAATGGACCTGATATTGGGCAACCAGGGACTTAATTTTTCCTTTCTTTCATCCGAAGAAAGCAAGTTTGGTGTTTATGCTTCTGACTTTGGCGATGGATGGGATACGGATCTCGTTTTTGTTCAGGAAATTGATGGGGTACAGTATCCCTATTTTGGGCTGGCAAAAATGGCAACCACAATCAACAGGCTGAGTTACCAATACAATACATTTAAAGATTTTTCAACAGTGCCTATTCAATCCATTTTTAGTAACGAAGAGTTGAATAGTGCCCTTTATTATGAAATCGATACGTTTGCAAGCCTGAAACTTACGAATAATGGAAGCGGATCTTTTGCAGTTGAACAACTCCCCATAGAAGCACAAATGTCACCCTTAAAAAGCATGATTATTCATAATTTTAAAAGAGACGAAACGAATGATCTTCTTATTGCAGGGAATATGTTTCAAACCGAACCTAATATCCCGCGGGCAGACGCAGGAAAAGGTCTGCTTTTGAGTGGGGATGGCACCGGTAATCTTAAACCTGTATCCGTTCAGAAAAGCGGATTTCACGCTCCAAAAGATGTCAAATATATTACGCTAATAGAGACAGCCGATGGAAAAGCCGTTCTTGTAGCCAATCAAAACGATGAGCTGCAGTTTTTCCGGCTCAATTCATACTGACCTGAATTCGGTTCATAATGATAGAAATCAGAAGCCTTTCAACGGCTGACGGAGGGATATACCCATCGGTATGCCCCGGCCAGAAGGGAGTCGATCATTATTTTCTACATTCTGGTGAACGTGCTCCCCTGAATCCCTTTTCATTCACAGTAGGAGCGTCAGTAAGGGAAGGGCGACTTTTATATTTTGATTTATGAATTGAACTCAGTTTGCTAATAAAAAAATCCCGGCAGCTTTACAGCCACCGGGATTTTTATGAACAACTATTTTTTGTTAAAAATGGTAGTTTTACCAGCCCGTATTTTGCTCAAGCCGGTTTTCACCGTCTACCCTACTTACATCTACCTGAAGCGAAGGTATTGGATAGCGGTTGTGGCGCTCTTGAAAAGGCGCCGCGCCGCTAAGATAAGATCTTCTGGCTGCCTCCCTGCTGGTATAAGCGTTGAGAACCTCTTCGGCAATCCCCCATCTCTTCAGGTCAAATAGACGGTGTCCTTCCATTGCAAGCTCAAGCCTTCTTTCATTCCGAACAGCTTGACGGGCAAATTCCTGATCTGGAAAGGAGTCATACAGGCCAATTGAATAATCTGCCCAGGTAATGGAAGGATCATCTATCGGCACTGCTATATCATCAGCCGATTCTCCTGGTCCTTGTGCAGCCGCTCCGGCACGAGCTCGTATTTCATTCACAATGTCCAATGCATTGTCAAGGCTTCCTTCTTCAACTTCGGCTTCTGCAAGGTGCAAGAGAAGATCTGCATACCTGTAGAGATGCCAGTTTACTGAATTCAGGTGTGTTGCGTTCCACCCCACATTACTTTCGGCACCACTTGCAGCTTCATGAACGTGTTTTTTGGGGCTGTAGGGACCTGCATAGCCTCTATCGCGGATCCAGCCTGATTCATGGTTGCCCCAATCTTTATAGGGTACACCGTCTCGGCCAACGGTCCAGTCGAGACGCGGATCAACAGGCACGTCTGCACCGGCTGCAAGGTTATCATCCCTGTCGTTCCATGAAGCGTCGGTGATTGCCAGAGGAAGGCCATCATCATCCACTACAAAGAAATTTACCAAATTTTGTGACGGCTGAAAGAAACCGCAACAACCGAACGGGCTGCCGCTATGTGGAAATGCAAGACGCATATCAAAATTTGCATTATCGCCATTGGGGTTTCCATCATTGCTTGATGCCTGGAAGGCGAGTATCGTTTCAGGACCGTTGGCAAATTCACCAAATCCGGTCCATACTCGTTGAAAATTTTCTTCAAGGTCATAAGGGCCGCTATTACGAACCTCCCGGAGAGTTGTTAAAGCTGAGCCATAATCTCCGGCATAAATCTGAACTCTTCCGAGAAGTGCACGGGCTGTCCAGGAGCTTACGCGACCTACCTCACCATTTCTGGGTTGGTCAGGCAAAAGAGAAATTGCCTGTTCCAGGTCGTTCGTAAGATTTCCAATAACATCAACCCCCACATTTGTTTTCCGAAAGTCTTCATCGTCCTCAAGGTAGTACGGGATATTCTCCCACATTCGCCATGCATCAAAATGATAGTATGCTCTTAAGAACAGGGCTTCACCACGTATGCTAACCGCATCTGCTTCTGGAACAGAGCCAGGATCGTTTTCTAAAAGCCGGTCGAGAAGCCTGATGGTCGAATTTGCCCGGTTTACACCCTCATAAAGAGCGGCCCACTTGTCATTTACATACTCATCGGTTCCACCTGTGCTCCAGTTGTAGAGCTCTACGTCCGTTACTGGACCCTGGTCACCCGGTTCAGAACCTTTATATGCATCATCTGTAGAGGCACTGCCGAAGATCCAGTTGCTGGACCCGGTTCCCCAAAGACCAAAACCGTCCCATCCGCCACCCAGCATTCTGTAGGTTCCTATGAGATTACCTTCCACCCCATTTTGATTTGCAAGTGTTTGCTCATCGAGGCTACCCTGGGCTTCACCCACCAGAAAATCGTCTTGACAGCCGTAGAGAAATCCTCCGGCGAGAAGAAGAATAGCTGTGCCAAACAGTATTTTATAGTTTTGAAATATGTTCATTGTCTTCTTTTTATGAATTAAAAATTTTGTGCTTAAAATGTTGCGCTTATACCAATACTAAAAGATCGGTTACTTGGGTAAATACCTCGGTCAACACCCATGGTTTGATCGCGAACATTCCCGGCACTGCCCCCCACATTAGAGGTTGGCAAAGATGGATCTACGCCGCTATATCCGGTTATCGTAAACAGGTTTTCTCCCTGAACATAAAGCCTCATATTCTGTACTCCCGGAAGAGTGCCCGGTGGAATGTTATACCCGATCTGAAGGCTACGCATGCGGACGTATGAACCATCTTCCACGTAGAAACTGCTGTATTCATCACTGAAAGTATCATCGTCATCTAAACGGGGATACTCTGCACCCGGATTTATTACTTCTGCGCCGGATACACGTTCGCCATTTTGAATAGCGGGGCCGTCTATGTTAAGTTCAGCTGCCCTATCCAGCACATCACGCCTAACGTTTGTATTAAAGAGCCTGAAAATGTAGAACTCTTTCTGTACATCAAATATTTCATTACCAAATGATCCAAAGATACTAGATTGCAGATCCCAGTTTTTCCATCGGGCACCTAAATTCAAGCCTCCAACGAAATCCGGGTGCGGACTGCCGATCACGGTACGGTCTGCAGCAGTTATCTGGCCGTCTCCGTTTGTATCCACAAATCTCATTCGTCCAGGACGAGCGCCATCCTGACTAGCGTGAGCATCCACTTCAGCCCAGTTCTGGAATATCCCGTCAGCTTTCATCCCGAAAAATGCACCGATAGGCTGGCCAACAAAATTTCGTGAAATTGTTGCAC
>PXDL01000147.1 GCA_003566395.1 Balneolia bacterium
ACCAAGCATTTCCGGCTTAATGTACCAGCCTTGGGCCGAAGTAGCGATTTGTGCTATATCCTGACGGACAGCGTCATGATTAGCTTGTTCTGCGCTGGTTCCGAAGATATTGATAGCTACTACTGTAGCGATACCGACGATAATCGTGACCAGAATTACGAGTAAAAGTTGTTGTTGTCCCATAGTATTGTACGTTTAATTTAGGTTAAAAAAGGTGTCCCACACGGGATCGTTTTTTTATAGGTATGAGGTTTAAGGATGCATTTCCTGTCTCATGTGTTAAGGTGCCTGCTCTTAAACTTCACTCATAAATTAAGAAAATTTAATTAAAGAAATCAAATGTTTTTTGCGCGCACTTGCGTAAAAAGATGAGCGGTGATGTTAAATCCGGCCCGTATTGCTCAAATAAAGCGTTTTTAACATTAAAAAAAGTTTAATTTTATTTTTGTTCGGGTCGTTTTCACCCTTGTTTTGCCACTATTTTCTTAACAAAACCCACCCGCCGTTGTCCTAACCCCCCTGTCTTAATGCACGAGGATTTACAGTATGTCAGGGGTACAGTGTGTCATTTTTCAGAGATCATTTTTCAGTATCAGGGTTCAGTATCAGATAATCCGCGGGAATCACGCTCAATCCGCGCTATTAGCTTTCCATCCATTCAGAATTAATCTGGTAACTTAAAAGCTCCCCTACTTGCCAGGGAGGGGTGGCAGCCGACAGGCTGACGGGGTGGTTACCGAGCGACTAAACTTCCTCGCAAATAGATTGTGCCCCCATGTAATCCCGAGGGTCTGTTCCTGATTTAGGTTGACACTTTTTTAGGGTAACGTAAGCCCATTCCAGCCGGAATAATTTTGAATTTTGAATTTTACATTTTTAATTCCCACCCAATTCCCTCAAAAAACGAATCGTGTAAAACCCGTTGATGTTTAGTTGGGCTCCTTTACACCCCGCTGTTTTGCGGAGTTGGCGGGACGCGACCGGGCATCCTCGGTTTTCCAGTTTATCGGCCAGGGAGTCAATTTCGGGCAGGGTTTGGCGTACGGAACGGCTGCACAACTCCCGGTCGGTGGTGCCGGGCAGTAGAAATGCCAATGGGAGGGCGTATCCACCGGTATAGCGGTGGAAAAGTTTCTTGCGCCATTTCCGGCGATCGGTGGTCTGAAAACGAAACCGAAGTTGCGGCATCATTCCAGTGTCCGGACTCTCAACGCGTAGCGCTGTTGTTGAGGCCGTCCGGGCCAAAAACGCCTGTCGGCCTGTAAACAAGGTTTGGGCCGCCATCTCTTTATATAACCGCTGCCCTTTCAGCTGACCAAGCGGGCAATCGAGAAAAAATCGCGTCACCGCTCGTGTGTAGAGCGGAAGCCAGAACGGAATACTCCGGTGCGTGTAAGCCCTCACGCTGTTCACGATATATTTGCGCTGCCTGTTGTTGTGGTTAAAGCGATAACCCGACGCCGCAAGTCCTTCCTTTCCGGAGCCAAAATCAGGCAGGGTACCTGTCAGAGAGCTTTTGATCAGCTCATGGAAGTCGTCTGTAAGATGGGGCAGGTTCATTGCATGGCGGTACATCAGTGCGCGCACGACGTCGCTGCGGTTGCGGGCGGCTAAAAGCTCCGGTTTGAGAAAACCCCCGGAAATCACATCTCCGGAATGCCCCCCGACAAACAGTTGATTCTCATCAAAAAGATGTGCACTCACAAAATCCTGCTCGTGCGGAATGCTGCGTCCCATAGACGCATGGTGTAAAAACGCACCGAAACGGCTTTCATCATTAATCAATGACCGGTGCTGTTCGAAATCATGGAAGGTGTGGGGAAGTCCGGCCAGCCCGGCCAGTTTTGCGGCCATGCCCCACTCGGGATCACGGTTGCTGCCGTAAGTGAACGCCGACGCCCTCCTGCCATGCCTGAGTAAAAATCCGAGAATCACACGCGAATCGAGTCCGCCGCTGAGCGATAGCCGTAGATCGGTAAAAGGCGATACGTCCGGAAGTGCTTTGAAGCCTTCATCTAAACAATCATACAGTTCCTGAGGTGTTCGCTCCGGTCCACTGAAAAGTCCGGGCTCGTCCGGCCGCAGAACTTTCAGGCCGCCGTCTTTTTTGTGATACTGAATCCGCGCACCGGCCGGCACTTCCCTGACGTCATCATACAAGGTTTGCTCGCCGAAGGTATATCCGGCCGCCAAAAGCCCGCACACAGCCTCATCGCTCCACGCTCCGCCGGCGGTAATTTCGGCCGGATGGGCCGCTATGGCGAAGTCGGGCTTCACCCTGTAAAACAGCGGACGCGTTCCCAAATGATCGACGGCCGCCAGAGTTTTCTCTTCGGTATCCACAATAATATGGTAAAAGCCGTCAGGCAGCGGATAGCCGTCCAGAAGGGCTTTCATCAATAAACGTGCGGCGGAATCCCCATGCAGCCAAGAGCCGTTGTGCAGCACCATACCCTCAAACAGGGTTACTTTACCCGATTGACCCGATGCGTTCACAGGCTTTCAGCGTTGCGGGCGGGGCCGGCAGGGAGTGGAGAGAAAATCATATAGATAAATCCTTCAGGTCACTTATATTGCATTTTTTTCTGCTCCGATATTATCACGGGGCCGTGTAATAACCAAACATAAGCATGCCTTGCAGGGCGGAACTTCCTTCGCCGGTTTCTTTTTGCGGTGCATGCGAACCCCACAACACGATTTCAACGATGAAAAAGTTTGCTTTCACCGCATTTTTGGCCATGCTGATTTTCGGACTGATCGGCTATACCGATATTTTCGGGCTGGGGGGGAGCGAAAACGGGAACGACGGAGACGCGTATTCCGGCTTCGGGACCTGGATTAGTATTGTGCCGCCTCTGGTGGCCATCGCTCTGGCGCTTATCACACGCGAAGTGATTCTCTCGCTTTTTGCCGGTATCTGGATCGGCGCTTTTTTTCTGATGGGCTTTAATCCCTTTTCCGGCACGGCCGGCACCTTTGAGTTTCTGGTGAACGCGCTTTCGGATCCCTATCACGTTTCCATCATCATTTTCAGTCTGCTGCTCGGGGGGATGGTCGGAATTATGTCGCGGGGAGGCGGCACGGCCGGGATGGTTGATCTGCTTCAGAAGCTGGCGCACAACCGCAAACAGGGACAGCTTTACACCTGGCTTTCGGCCCTTTTTCTCTTTTTTGACGATTACGCCAACTGCCTCATCCGGGGTAACGCCATGCGGCCGATGACCGACCGGCTGTTGATCTCCCGCGAAAAGCTCGCCTATATTGTCGATTCAACGGCTGCGCCTCTGGCTGTAACCGCCGTAATTACCACATGGATCGGTTTCGAGATCACGCAAATTTCCAACTCATTATCTACGGTTGCCGCACAGACCGAAGATGCCGTCCTTGCCGCTCAGCTTCAGCAGGGCGCCGATAATGCTTTTTTGATTTTCCTCGACTCCATTCCCTATCTGTTTTACCCGCTTCTGGCCCTTGGTTTTGTGCTGATGATTATTGTGATGCGCCGTGATTTCGGTCCCATGTATGATGCCGAAAAACGGGCGGCTTCCGGCGGAGGTGTAACGCGCCCCGGCTCGATGCCGGCCGCCGATACCAATCTGGAAAATATGCAGCCGCTGCCCGACAAGCCCAGACGGTGGTATAATGCCGTTGTTCCCGTCATCGCGGTTGTGATCGTAGCGCTCTACGGGCTTTACTCAACCGGAAGCGCGGGACTTGAAGCGGGCGAAAGCGGCTTCACGGCCATTATCGGAAATGCCGATCCTTTTGCTGCGCTGATGTGGGCGTCGTTTGCCGGCTGTGCCATTGCGCTGGCGATGGTGGTTTTTCAGGGTGTGCTTACGGTTGGCCAGGGGTTGGAATCGCTGGTGGCCGGTATGCAGTCGATGCTGATGGCGGTTATTATTCTGGCGCTCGCCTGGGGATTGGGCGAGGTCACGCAGGCCGTAGGTACCGGACCGTTTCTGGCTTCCCTGCTTCAGGACTCTCTCCCGCTGATGCTTCTTCCCGGACTTGTCTTTTTCATTGCGGCCCTCACCGCCTTTTCCACCGGAACCTCATGGGGCACCATGGCCATACTTTTCCCCGTAGTTATTCCGCTTGCTGTGGTGATGGGCGCCGGCGTAGGATTTGCCGGTGGTGAAAACTACGGTATTCTGCTGGGAAGCATCAGCTCCGTAATGGCCGGGGCCGTATTCGGCGATCACTGCTCACCTATATCCGACACAACCGTCATCAGTTCGATGTCTTCGGCTTGTGACCTTATCGACCACGTGCGCACCCAGCTTCCTTATGCTTTGGTCGTAGCCGTGGTGGCCCTGGTCGTAGGCGAACTACCGGCCGCCTTCGAATGGATTCATCCGGTATTCAGCCTTATAGTAGGTTTCGCGATTCTGTATCTCATCCTCAAATTCTACGGCAAAGACCCGGAAGCGGAGCTTAACCTTAAGACGGAACAGGGAGGGTAATTCAGAATTCAAAATGTAAAATTCAAAATGGTTGGAATAGGGTATTCACTCCGTCGCCCTAACGGGTCCTTTCGACTACGCGCTGTATGTAAGTTATTATATAATAGATGAGTAACTCCGGCGCACGCGGAGTAATCTCCAAAGTACATTTGAGGCAGTTTCGGCTTTTCCTTCTTATCACCTTAGGAGATTTCACCGGCGCGGGAATCGCCTCGCTCGGTGCTCCTCCGTAAGTAACCCGCCTGGAGCGCTTGTGTGCGTCGGCATCGAAATTACCAAGATGCTGCCCCGGCTGGTGCCCTTCGATGTGCTCATCTGAGCCTGCATCTTCAATGAGCGAGATATGGTCGTCTAACAAGACACCACAGTTTCATTTTCATCACCTGTTCTGGCGCAGCCGGAATGGCCATCTACCAATGACGGCGAAAGCGTATGGGATGGGATAGCACACAGATTGAGCGTGATTCTCACAGGTGAATTCTGTTTCTGAACTCTGAAAACTGACACACTGTCCCCCTGACATACTGAACCCTGATACTGAAACATGAAAAAGGGCCTCCCGTTCCCAGGACGCCCTTTTTGATTTCATGACTGGATTGGTTGGTGAGTTTCACTTTTCTCAGCGAACGACTGCCAACCTGATTCGTCTCAGCCGAGGTCGAAGCGATCGAGGTTCATCACCTTGTTCCATGCTGCGACAAAGTCGTTGACGAATTTTCCGGCTCCGTCTGCACAACCGTACACTTCGGCCAGTGCGCGCAGCTCGGAATTGGAACCAAAGATTAGATCGGCGCGGGTTCCGGTCCACTTTGCTTCACCGGTACGGCGGTCGCTTCCCTCGAACAACTCCTCCTTGTCGGATACGGCCTTCCATGTGGTGTTCATGTCCAGCAGATTCACGAAGAAGTCGTTGGTGAGCTTCTCAGGTTTAGCGGTAAAAACGCCGTGACCGGAGCCGTCGTAGTTGGTGTTCAATACGCGCATCCCGCCGACAAGCACCGTCATTTCAGGAGGTGTAAGGGTGAGCAGCTGCGCTTTATCCACCAGCATTTCTTCGGCAGTGGTGTTATGCTTCGGCTCGAAGTAGTTGCGGAAACCGTCGGCAGGCGGTTCCAGCCATTCGAATGATTCCACATCGGTTTGTTCCTGCGTGGCATCGGTCCGGCCGGGTGTAAACGGCACCGTTACATCAAAACCGGCATTTTTTGCAGCCCGCTCTATACCGGCGCATCCGCCTAATACGATGAGATCGGCCATCGACACTTTTTTGCCGCTTTGCCCGCTGTTGAACGATTCCTGAATACCCTGAAGAGTTTCAAGCACGTTTGCGAGCTGCTCCGGATTATTCACCTCCCAGTTTTTCTGTGGTTCCAGGCGAATTCGCGCTCCGTTCGCACCGCCGCGCTTGTCTGATCCGCGGAAGGTGGAAGCAGAAGCCCAGGCCGTGGAAACCAGCTCGGAAACGGTCAGCCCGGAGGCAAGAATCTGTTGCTTCAGGTTTTGCGCATCCGCGTCGTTGATCAGCTCGTGATCCACTTCCGGGAGGGGATCCTGCCAGAGCAGTTCTTCTTCCGGAACTTCAGGCCCGAGATAGAGCGATTTAGGCCCCATATCGCGGTGGGTCAGCTTGAACCAGGCGCGGGAAAAGGCATCGGCGAACTCGTCCGGGTTTTCAAAAAATCGTCTTGAAATCTTTTCATACTCCGGATCCACACGCAATGAGAGGTCGGTAGTGAGCATGAAGGGTGCATGCTTTTTCTCCGGGTCGTGTGCATCGGGGATGGTTCCCTCTCCGGCTCCGTCTTTGGGCTTCCACTGCCATTTGCCGCCGGGACCTTTGTGCACTTCCCACTCAAACCCGAAAAGGTTTTTGAAAAAGTTATTACTCCACTGTGTAGGCGTTTCCGTCCACGTTCCTTC
>PXDL01000235.1 GCA_003566395.1 Balneolia bacterium
ATCGACCGCAGGTTTCAGGCTTTTGTGGCCGTTGGCGATACCGTTGCCAGAATCAGAAATCTGGAATTGGGGCTTCAGCAGGGTGATCGTGTGGAGGTGCTCTCCGGCCTTGAGCAGGGTGACCGCATTATTGTAACAGGTCAGGGCGGGCTTGAGGATGAATCTCGTATCCGCGTGGCGGGAACACGCCGCCCGGCACGCAACGGCCGCATCCCGATTGAAGATGAACAGACCGGGGCCGAAGACACCGTTTCCACAGAGCAGGTAACCGGGCAGACCGAAGAGTAACATTCCGTATTAATCACGTCATTCGTTTTTCGATCCGATAATTTATGAAGCAGCTCCCCAAAACAGCAGTCGCCCGGCCGGTCACGTTTATGATGCTCGCCCTGGTCCTCGTCGGTTTTGGCTTGTTCGGTTTGTCCAGGCTCAATCTGAATCTTTATCCTGATGTTGCCTTTCCTACGGTAACAATTTACACCACCTACGACGGCGTTGCCCCTGAAGACATAGAAACGCTTATCAGCCGTCCCCTCGAAGAACAGGTTGGGGGCGTGAGCGGTTTAAGGCGTGTGCGTTCACTATCGAGCCAGGGATCGTCCGTTATCAAGCTCTATTTTAATTGGGGGACCGACCTATTCGTTGCCCAGAACGACGTGCGTAAACAGGTGGACTTCGCCCGGCGCATTATCCCCGACGATGCCGATCAGCCCATTATTTTCGCCTACGATCCGAATCAGGAACCGGTGATGGTCCTCACCCTGCGTTCCAATACACGAAGCCCCGTGGCGCTGCGCACATTCGCCACCCAGCAGCTTGAGCAGCGTTTTGAACGCATACCCGGCGTGGCTTCGGCCGAAACTTCCGGCGGCCTCGAACGGCAGATCAATGTATGGATGAACACCGATCAGCTTCTGGCCTATGATCTTGATATCGGCAGTATCTCACAGCGGCTGCGTCAGGAGAATGTACAAATTCCGGCAGGAGAGCTTATTGAGGGCAGGATGGTTTACTCCCTGCGCACCTCGGGGGAGTTTCAGAACTTTGATGAAATCCGCGACGCCATCGTTGCCGTCAGAGACGGACAGCCCGTACGGTTGAGGGATATTGCCGATGTAGAAGACGGCATCCGGCAGCCCATTGGAAATGTGAGGGTACAGGGCGAAGACGGCGTGATTCTCAACCTTTACCGCCAAAGCGATGTAAATATCGTAAATACGGCCGGAAACATTCGCAGCGAACTTGACAACATCAGGCGAACCCTGCCCGCCGGTGTAACCCTTGAAGTGCTCACCGACCGCTCGGAATTCATAGAACTATCCATCAGAAATATCTACCTCACCGCCCTGATCGCAATCGGGCTGGTAATGATGATTCTGCTGCTGTTTTTGCGAAGTTTCCGAACGGCCCTGATTGTAGCCATTTCCATTCCGGTATCCATCATCGCCACATTCAGCGTAATGGATTTCAGCAACGTAACGCTCAACGTTATTTCGCTCTCGGGTCTTACGCTGGCCGTGGGTCTGGTCGTGGATAATGCGGTGGTTGTGCTCGAAAATATTTTCCGTTTCAGAGAAGACAAATACAAGGGTGATGAAGCCTCGGTTAAAGGCGCTCAGGAAGTCTCGGCCCCCATCGTGGTTTCCACACTTACGACAGTCGTTGTGTTTCTGCCCGTACTTTTTGTGCCGGGCATCGCCGGATTCCTGTTCCGCGATCTGGCTCTGACTATTTCATTTGCTTTGGCCGTTTCAACAGTGGTTGCCCTCACCCTTATCCCCCTGATGACCTCACGGCTTTTCCGCAAAACCAAGTCAGGTGATCAGGATAACGAGGTCGAGAATGAGGAAAAATACGAGACCCCGAAACCTACCTTTTTTGATCGGCTCAGTACATCGTACTCAGGATTGATCGGCAAGCTGTTGCCCAAAAGCGGCTGGGTTGTAGGTATAGCGGTACTGTTTTTGATCGTGACTTCGCCTCTTCTCTTCCGGCTGGGGGGCGAGTTTTTTCCCCAGGTTGATGAAAATGCTTTTGTTCTGGAACTGACCCGCGAGCCGGGAGTGAACCTTTTCGAGCTTGAAGAATCGTTCGCGGCAGCAGAAGAAATTATTCAGGAAAAAGTACCCGAAGCCCGGCTCATTGTCTCCGATTACGGTGACAAACGCGGTGTTGAAGGCGCCGAATATCCGGGCGGCTTTCGTGGTGTCATCCGGGTGGAATTGGTGTCATCCAGAGAGCGAAGCCGCGGGCAGCTTGAAATCGTAGCTTCTTTACTGGAAGACCTGCGAGATATTCCCGGAGCCACTATCCGGGAGCTTCGGGAAAACCCCCTCAATCCGGACGGAGACGACGGCCTGATCGTCAATATTTTCGGCTTTAATTTGGAAACAAAACGGGAGTTATCCGACGGCGTACGACAGGCTTTACTTGGTATAAACGGCATCGTGTCCACTTCATCTTCAGCTGATGAAGGCCGACCTGAACTACGCGTAGTGCTGGACCGGGAGCGTATCAGCCGCAACGGCCTTACCACTTCTCAGGTGGCGAATGCGCTGAGCGATGCCGTGCGCGGCAACAATGCCACCACTTTTGTGGATCAGGGCCTGGAGTTTGAAGTAAACATTCAGCTGGCTTCCGCCGAGAAAGCACACTCCACAGATCTGGAGCAGATCCACATCCGAACGGATTCCGGAACCTGGATGCCGCTTTCCAACCTTGCCCGTATTGAACGCTACACCGGTCCGTCTAATATTCTGCGCATCAATCAGGAGCGGGTTACCGAAATTTCGGCCGAACTAAGCGGTATTGATCTGCAAAGAGCTACCGAACTCACCAGACAACGCCTCGACCAGGTAGAATGGCCCGACGGCTATCGCTACGAAATAGGAGGAACCGCCGAAGAGCAGCAGCAATCATTCATCTTTCTGATGATCGCTTTTATTGTGGCCGCATCGCTGGCTTATATGGTGATGGCCTCCCAGTTTGAAAGCCTGCTCGAACCGTTTATCATTATTTTTACCATACCGCTGGCGCTTTCCGGGGTAATTTTCGTGCTTGCCGCAACCGGAACTCCCGTGAGCGTCACGGCGCTGATCGGCCTCATTCTGCTATCCGGTATCGTTGTAAATAACGGAATCGTGATGATCGATTACATCAAAATTCTTCAATCACGCGGCATAGAACGAAGCAAGGCCATTGTAACAGGTGCAAGCCGGCGCCTGCGGCCGATTATTATGACCGCCGCAACCACCATTTTATGTATGGTCCCGCTTGCTTTCGAACTCGGTGAAGGTGCCGAAACCTGGAGCCCGATGGCCCGCACCGTAATCGGCGGTCTCACGGCTTCAACCATACTAATGCTGTTCTTTGTGCCCTGTCTGTACTATCTGTTTAACACAATGCTCGAACGCTTCGGCTTTCAGACGGTGACCAAAGTAGATCCGTTGGCAGAATAAACCGAATACCGAATTATGGAAACCAAAGGAATCATTTACCGACTGCTTCGCCGCCCCGTAACCGTGGCGATGATTACCATACTGACAATCGGATTCGGACTGTTCTCACTCACCAATCTGAAAATCACCCTTTTACCGAACCTCGAAATTCCGGTAGTGGCCATTTCAACGAATTATCGTGATGTTGCCCCCGAAGATATCAAACGAATACTCGCTGTTCCCATCGAAAACGCGGTTGCCTCCATCGACGGCGTGGAAAGTATTGAGACGACCGTTAGACGCGGCGGAGCTTTCATTGTGATGCGGCTCAAAGGGGGCACCAACGCCCAGCGCGTGGAAATGGATGCCCGTGAAGCCATCGACCGAATCCGGGCGGATATTCCCCGTGAAGCCGCGCAGCCGATTATTTTCCAGTTCGATCCCGAGCGAAGGCCCATCATGAGCCTGAGCGTGGCGGCAGCCAACCGCGGCCTTGATGAACTAAGGCAGCTCAGCACCGAAATGATTGAACCGATGTTTGAGCGAATTCCAGGCGTGGCTTCTGCCGAAACGCAGGGCGGACTACAGCGGGCCATTTATGTAAATTTAAACCCCGAGTTGATGAATCAGCATCGGGTTGCTCCGGCCCAGGTTGAGCAGGCGCTAAGCACGAATAATGTGCAAATTCCCATAGGAAATCTGCTTACCGGCCGCCAAAGTTACAGCATTCGCGCGGAGTCCATTTACAGCAATATGGACGAAATCAATGATACCATTATCCGGATATCAGATGAGGGCGTTCCCATCCGGGTGCGTGATATCGGCCTTGCAGAAGACACTTTTGTAGATATAACCTCGCTGGTGGAAGTGAACGGACTCAACAGCGTCACGATCAATATTCAAAAGCAATCCGATGCCAATACGCTGGATGTAGCCCGGGCCGTGATCGGTGAAATCGAAAATATTGAACGGATTCTGCCGCCCGGTGTGGGCATGCAGGTCCTCAATAATGAGGGGCAGTTCATCGAGAACTCCATACAAAACCTGACGCAGTCGGCCCTGGTTGCGCTGGCCCTTGTCGCCCTGATTCTGTTCATTTTCATGGGCAGCTACCGTGCGGCTACGATTGTGGCGTTCAGTATTCCTATTTCCATGACCGCTACGTTTGCCGCGATGTATTTCAGCGGCGTATCGCTGAACATCATCTCCATAACCGGTCTTGCACTGGCCGTGGGTCTGCTGGTTGATAACTCCATCGTGGTGCTGGACAACATCATCTCGAAAATTGAGAAAGGGGAACCGATTTTCAACGCCGTCCTGAACGGCACCAACGAAATGAAGGAAGCCCTGCTCGGCTCCACCCTCACCACCCTGGCGGTATTCGTTCCCATATTTTTCCTGAGCGGATTCACCGGTCAGATTGCCCGGGACCTGGCTTTGACGATTTCCTACGCTATATCGTTGTCATTCGTGGCTTCCATCATCCTGATTCCCGTATTTTCTTCGCGATTTTTACGAAAAGACAGCGTGAAAACAGACGGATTCATGTATCGTTTCACAGCAAATCTGGAAAAACGGTATGCGCGAATCCTGCGCTGGCAACTACTTCATAAGCGGTACACCCTGCTTGCCATTTTCGGTGTTATCGGCGGCATCGTCTTCTTTTTCACACAAATTGAAGGTGAGTTTTTTCCTGATAACGACACCGGTGAATTAACGGTGGATGTGCAGCTTGTGAGCGGTGCACAGCTTACCTCCACGGCTGAAATCCTTCGCGATGTAACAAGCCGCCTGCTGGATGATGAGCGTGTACAAACCACGGTAACATCCATCGGACAAAGTGGTTGGAGGCGTGAGAGCCACGTAGGCCGGGTTCAGGTCACCCTCGTGCCATCATCCCAGCGCGCACAATCTACCGATGAAATCGCCCTTGAACTACGCCGTCAGTTCGTTTATGATGAAACTACGGTGCGTGTATATTCCCAAAGCGGATTCGGGCCGGGCGGCGGAGGCGGATTCGGAACCGGCATGGGTAATATCACCGTCAGCCTGATAGGCCCGGATATTGATATCCTTCAGGGGTTGACCGACCGCATCGAAAACGTAATGCTCGAAGACAGTCTCGTCATTGCCGTGGATAACCAGCGCGTGGGTTCTCTGCCTGAAATCATTTACCGGCTCGACCGCGTTGCCCTCGGGCGGATGGGCGCCACATTCAGCGACGCCGCCAATAGTTTCAAAACTCAGACGCGGGGCACGCAGGTGGGCGAATACCGTGTTGACGGGCGCGAATTTCCGATAGAAGTCCGCACGCCCGATATATATCGCCGGGGCATCGAAAACCTGAACCGTATTCAGGTTGTGCGTGCCGAAGATCAGAGCGTACCTGTGTACGCGGTGGGCCATTTCGAGCGGACCGAAGGATTCAATACCATCAGGCGGGTAAACCGCGAAACCCAGCTTGACGTGAATATACGCGTACAGGGCAGCGCTGCCGCACAGCGAAGCCGAATAATAGATTTGTTTGAGTCTGAAGTTGTACTGCCCGATGGATATCGCTATGAGTTCACCGGCTCAGGTCAGGATCAGGAGGAGAGTGCGCGTGAAATCATGCTGGCCTTGCTGGCAGCCATTATTCTTACGTTTATGGTGATGGGCGCCAAGTTTGAGAACCTCCGTGATCCGTTTGTTATACTGTTTACCATTCCGCTGGCCTTTTTCGGTGCCTATTTTATGCTTTTCGTAACCGGCACCCCGTTTAGCGTACCGGCCGGTATCGGGATGTTGATTTTGGTGGGCATTGTTGTGAACAACGGAATTGTTCTGGTCGATTACATCAATCAGAATACGAACTATGGGATGGCACCGTCTGTCTATATAGATAAATTTATTGAAGCTTCCCAGCGCAGGCTGCGCCCGGTGATGCTGACCATGTTAACCACGAT
>PXDL01000578.1 GCA_003566395.1 Balneolia bacterium
AGGCGGCCGAAATCCCCACCACTATATTAAGCTGGTTAAAACTGACCAGTCTGCCCCGTCTGTCGGGAGGTGCAATTTCAGCGATATACATGGGCGCGATAATAAGGGAAGCGCCTACTCCGAGGCCACCGATCATACGCGCAATGACGAATGTGGCAAATGTCGGTGCGAGGGCGGAACCTATAGCAGAGACGGCATAGAGTACGGCTGCGGTTTTCAATATGGTTCGCCTTCCGTAGCGGTCGCTGAGCGGACCTGATATCATCATAGCCAGGGTGGCGGTTAGGGTGAGCGATCCCACGGCCCATCCGAGCTGGAGTTTGGAAAGCCCGAATTCCGGCTCAATAAACCGGACAACTCCGGAAATTACCGAGGCATCGAAGCCCATCAAAAATCCACCGAGGGCTACAATCAACGCCACACGTATCACATAAAACTGCTTGCTGGTCATAAGCTATCTATTGAAGGTGATGGTATGAAGTGTTTCAAATTCACTTTTCACATGCGCCGGTACGAGCAGGCTTTGGATGAACTACATCATAGAATCCCTGTTCATTCGCTTCGGCTTTTTAAATCCAAAAGTATGAAGTACGGCGTTTCAGGCTTCGGTTTCGCTTTTCATCGGATCCAGAGTAAAGCGTGTGGTACTATTATGTGAGTTTACCCCCGGCTGCCCCGTTTTCAGCTTTTCAGGTGCTATCCCTTTCAACCAGTGTTACCGGAATCAGTTTGGTTGATCCGGAATGGCGGATGGCTTTATCCGGGTCGCTTAGCTGCTCGGTAAGCAGCGTAAGAATATTTTTACCCAAATCGGTATAGGGCGTATGAACCGATGTCAGCGTCGGATTTTGATATTCGCACATAGGTGTATCATCGTAGCCGGCAATTGCCACGTCGCCGGGAATTGAAACCCCGTCGCGCTGTGCGCTGTGCATAAAACCGAGGGCAAGCGCATCATTTCCCGCAAAAATAGCGTCCGGCTTGGTTTGTTGTGACTTGTAGTTGAGATAAGCTTGCCGCCCGCTCGATATGTTGTAGTCCGAACGGTAGTTCCATACGATATCGAGTTCATGCTGATCACAGTAGTCGATAAGCCCGTTTTTGCGTAGGTGCGTTTCCACTTCGGATGACGGCCCCTGAATGACACCAATTTTTTTATATCCGCGCTCATGAAAATGTTTTGCCACCAAATGGCCGCCGCTGTAGTTGTCGAAGGCGATGGTATCCATAACAGGTGTGGCAAGGGGAGCTGCGGTTACTATCGGGAAATTACCAACCCGGTTTATCAGCTCTTTGTAATCGTTTTTGGTAAAGCCCGGAAGAAAAATAACGGCGGCGTCAAAATGATTTTTTTTCAGAGAATCGATAAACGTAAAGCTGCAGTCATTTTTATTACAGACATTAAAAAGGCCGAAATGGATGTTCGTTCCGGCAGCAGCTTGGGCAAATCCGTTAAAAAAGGAAGCGTAAAATTCACCGGGATGAAAATGGGTGACCATCGCTATATAAATACTGTTGCGATATTCAACAGGTGCCGAGTTGTGATGGATGGGGTAATTCAGACGGTGGGCACTTTCAAAAACCTTCTTTACATTTGCCGCGCTGATTTTCCCGTTTTTGGCAAGGGCCCGCGAAACGGTGGATACGGACAGGCCGGTATCCCTGGCGATATCCTTTAATGTGATTTTCATAAGCTGAACAGACGAAATGAACCGGGGCTACCCATAGACCACACCCGAATGAAGTAGAGCTGAAAGAGCAATCGGTTTAGCTGGATGATGTTTCGTATTTAAATAGTTTTGTGGATAAAAAAAAGGGCTGCTGACCGGGGTCGGCGCAGCCCTTTCTTATCAAATTATACAGAAACCGGTTTGTTACTTAACAAGCGTCAGTTTTCTGGTCTGTACTTCGTTACCGGATTGCAGACGGTAGATATAGATACCGCTTGAAAGGTTGGCAGCATCAAATGTGGCGGTATG
Organism: Balneolia bacterium; assembly: GCA_003566395.1. GTDB lineage: Bacteria > Bacteroidota > Rhodothermia > Balneolales > Cyclonatronaceae > Cyclonatronum. The sequence goes on from PXDL01000578.1 coordinate 1,980, forward strand.
CTGACCGGCCGACATCGTTTCGTTCACCAATACGGCAACACGCTGTCCGAGCATATCGAACACTTCAAGAGAGGTGTGTCCGCTTTGCGGGATGGTAAAGTTGATGTTGGTGGTAGGGTTGAACGGGTTCGGGTAGTTTTGCTCGAGGGTGAGGGAGCGGGGAACTTCCATTTCGTTTCCGGTACTTGTTGCCGTGCCGTTATCAAATTCGAAGTCATCGAGATACCAGGTGAACATATCACCGGCGTCACCTGCATTACCCTGAAGGTCGGCGATCATAACCACGCGGTCCCAGGGAGTGTTTTGATCAACACCGCTGAGATCCCATTCAAGCTGTACCCACTCATTGGCTGTTTCAATATCAACAAACATATCAGGTGTTGCCACATCAGGAAATTCTTTCATTTCGAATTTCAGCATCATGGTGATACCTGCACGTGGTGACCATACTTTGAGGCGAAACACGGCGTCATCGGTGATTTCCATTACGCCGTCTGTATGGTAAAAGAAACCGGCCCAGGGCTGTCCGCCTTCACCTACACCACCTTTTTTGTACTCAATTACGAAGTCTGTGGTGTTCAATCCCGACTGATCAGGATTTTCCAGACGCACAAGTCCGGCTCCTTCAAACGGGAACATGGTGAAATCTTCCCAGTCGATTTCATCGGTGTCCACATTAAATATAAATGGGAGTTCATTCAGGTCTGAAGGCTCATCCGGTGGAATAATTCCCTGAGCGCCGACACTTCCGGCAAACACGAGGGATGTTAACAGGCAAACCGCAATAGCTTTTTGTAACGTAGTAAGAAGCGTTTTCATAGTGTTCTCTGGTTTGGTACGAATTTATAGTGAAGTCAGAACTCATTAAAGCAAGTATATGCCAAGCGTGAAAGAAGTTCTGCAAATAAATTGCACAATATTTCTTAAATAAGCAATGAATTATTTCAATTCATGAGACGATTTTCTCAGAATTTTCAGTTTTACCGAGCCGGAGAAGGGTGGAGCTTATAGAGTTTGAGCTGTAGAAAGACTAGGATAATATCTGTATAAATTAATATATAACAATACTATATGAACGAATATATTAGCTGGAATAAGAGTGGTTTTTGCTTTATTCGGGCTCTTGATGTGTTGAAAAAACAATAGCGCTTTTCTGAAGAGTCAGGTTGGGAAGATTTAGAATCAGGAATTGCAGAACAATTATTAAGCTATTGTTCAGCAGTCATTTGGGAGAATTTATTCAATAATTGATGAGTCTTCTGAGTGCAACTGCTGCTATCTTGTGAAAAAAAATATCATAAAAATTGCACAAAAAATGGAGTTTGCACTTTTTTTCGTTTATATTAATTGGAAGAAATCAATAATAATGCAATCTAAGTCCTTGTATTGATTGATCCCGCATAACCTGAAAGCCGCGTTTTTTTGCAAGACCCTATAAAAGCGCTTCGATACTTTCCGACTGATTTATACCAGAATATGATCTCGAACCTTTACGACTAAAGTACTTCAACATGGCAAATCTTAAACTGTTAACGATATGTTTTATCGGACTCGTCTTTGCACCTGCACTTGTAATCGGTCAGACCGTGACCGGTACGGTGGTCGATGCAAATACCGACGAACCCCTGATCGGTGTCAATATTATCCTTGAAGGCACCAGCACCGGTACAACTACCAATTTTGATGGGGAATTTTCACTCAATGTACCCGAGCGTGAAGGCGTTCTGATTTTTCGCTACATAGGATACATAACCCAGGAAGTTCCGGTTGACGGCAGGAGTGAATTGAATATCCGCCTGAGAGAAGACACCCTGATGGGCAGTGAACTTGTGGTTGTCGCCTACGGGTTACAACAGCGTAGTCTTGTCACCAGCGCCATTTCCCGTATTGAATCTGCACAAATCGAGCAATCTGCTTCGCTTCGGGTGGAGCAGGCCCTGCAGGGGCGAACCGCCGGGGTCATGGTGATGCAGAATTCAGGACAGCCCGGCTCCGGAGCTACCGTTAGAATCCGGGGTATAGGCACAACCGGCGATGCCGAACCGCTTTATGTAGTGGACGGTATGCCCGTTAGCGGGATTGATTTTCTCAGCCCGTCGGATATTGCATCTATTGAAGTACTTAAAGATGCATCCGCCACCGCCATTTACGGAGCCAGAGGGGCAAACGGTGTGGTTATGATTACCACTAAAACGGGCCGTCCCGGAGATGTACGCGTCTCATATCACGGATACACCGGCTTCCAGAACCCATGGAAAAAAGTGGATCTGCTTGATGCCCCGGATTATATGATGATTATGAATGAAAGTTTTGCCAACGACGGCCGCACCATTCCGTTTCCCGACATCGACGAGCGGATTGCGGAAATCGGTTCCGGAACCGACTGGCAGGACGAAGTCTTCTTTTATAATGCTCCGGTTCAAAACCACAGTTTAAGCTTGTCGGGCGGCTCGGGGAATTCAACCTATGCCACCTCATTGTCTTACCGCCAGCAGGATGGTATCGTAGCGGAAGGAAAATCCAACTATGAGCGCATAACCGCCCGCGTTAATTCCGATCACCGTGCCGGAAGGCTCCAATACGGAAGCCGTCTGAACTTTTCGAGCAAAACCACCAGAGGGATAAACCCCAACGATGAATTTGGTGGAATCATGGCCAGAATGATGAATATCGACCCGGTAACGCCCGTTCGGAATGAAGACGGTAGTTTTGCGCAGTCTCCATTTGCTTCTCAGGAAGTCGTAAACCCGGTTGCTTCAATCGATATCATCAACTCCCGGTTTAATGAAGATAAATTTGTGGGTGGTATTTTCGGGCAATTCAACTTTACCGACAGATTGAGCCTTCGTTCTTCGTTCGATATTGATCTTGCTTATCTGCGAAACCGCTCGTTTACCCCTGTGTACAACCTCGGCGGTAACGTTGTTAATGAAACAACCACCGCATTTCAGGAACAGGTGAGGCTCTTTACCTGGCAGACAAGCCATGTACTGCGGTATGAAGACCGAATCGGTGAGCACAGCTTCAGCGGACTCGCCGGTTTTGAACTCCTTGACAGAACCAATGAATTTCTGGGCGGAACAGCTGCCGACCTGAGCATGCCTTCCTTCCGTCATGCATGGCTTTCCACCAGTGTGGATGATGAAAGTATGACCAACTACGGCGGCATGGGCCTTGAGGCGATTGCATCCTACTTTACCAGGTTGAACTACAGCTACGATGAAAAATACATGTTCGAAGGTGTTTTCCGTGTGGACGGTTCATCCAAATTCGGCCCCGATAACCGCTGGGCGGCTTTTCCCGCTTTTTCTGTGGGATGGGTACTTTCTGAAGAATCCTTTCTTTCAGACTATGAAAATCTTAGCCTCCTGAAATTGCGCGGCGGATGGGGACAAAACGGAAGTGACAATATCGGTCAGTTCAGCTTTACTCCCCTTATTACCACGCATGCCGGTTACGGTTTCGGCGTGGACCGTACCGTTGTTACCGGTTCGTATCCGGGCGGCATCGCCAATACGGCCCTGAGATGGGAAACTTCCGAGCAAACCAGTATCGGAATTGAGACGGAGTTTTTCGACCATGCATATTACTTCAACATCGATTTCTACAGAAAAGATACCAAAGGCCTGCTTCTTTCCGCCCCGATTCCTCAGTTTATCGGAAACGCAGCTCCAGTGGTAAACGGCGGTTCGGTTCGTAACACGGGGATCGAGATTGAGTCCGGATTCAGGCTCATCAGCGGCGACTGGAATTATGACCTGGCCCTTACAGGTACCTTCAACAGAAATGAAGTAACCTCCATCGATAATGAAGAGGGCCGTCTTTTCGGTGCCGGCGTTTCCACATCTATGAATAATGTGGCTATGGCGCAGGTAGGGCTGCCGATTGCATTCTTCTGGGGATATGAGACCGACGGGATTTTCCAGAGTGAGCAGGAAGTTCTTGATCATGTCAATTCAGAAGGCGAACTCATTCAGCCTGACGCACGGCCCGGAGATCTGCGGTTCGTGGACCAAAACGGCGACGGCCAGATTACTGATGAAGACCGTGTCAAGATTGGAGATCCTTATCCTGATCTTACCCTCGGCCTGAACTTCAACCTCGGATGGAAAAACTGGGATATGAATATGTTTTGGTACGGAGCTTTCGGTCAGGACATCTTTACAGGTGGTACGCGCAGACATGACCTGAACATGCCGAACTGGAAATCCGATGTGCTCGACAGATGGACCGAAGATAATCCGTCAACGTCTCACCCGCGTGTTACCATTAACGATCCGAACGGCAATTTCAGCAGACCCTCCGATTTCTTTATCGAAGACGGAAGCTTTGTGAGATTGCGCAACCTGACCATCGGGTACTCGCTGCCTACCGACCTGGTGAACAG
>PXDL01000477.1 GCA_003566395.1 Balneolia bacterium
CGGTTATACTAAGCCTCCTGTGAATTTGCTATTTGCATTGAGAAGCACCTACTTCTTCACCTAAAATATCATCCTACTATGAAAGCATATCTATCATACAGACTCTTTGCACTGATAACGCTGACAGTTTTCATTATGAATCTGCAGCCGGGTATCGGCATGGCTTCTTCCACAGCAGCAAATGACGGCGCCGGATTGATGGCACCATCCTCTGAGGACACTTCCATCATTATATCAAACAATACTCCATATATCTTTAATTTAAAAGATTTTAACATTGTGGAGAACTCCGCCGATGCTGATTTCATCACCATAGAAACCATTAGCTCATCACGTTTTTTATTAAACGGTGTGCCTGTTAATGCCAACGACGATATAAAGGTTGATGACATCGAGAACGGACTTTTCACGTATGATCCCGACACGGATACCTACGGATACCTGAAAGATGAATTCACCTTCACCGTGACCGACACAGATGACAATACCAGCGCTTCATCCTACTCCTTTATCGTAAGTACAGGTGCTTCACAGCTTACATTCGGTGAAGATGTGGATAAACAAGTAAGAGGCTGGCGCTTTTTTGCAAGTCCGGCCCAAAATGAAACCTTTGACGGGCTTGTAGGCAACCTGTTCACACAGGGCATAGCCGGAGGAAAATTCACAGAAGGAATCCCGAACATATACCGCTTCGACTCAGAAAACAATAGCTGGCAGGCCGTTAGTGATATGAGCGACCCGATTGTAAGGGGTGAAGGCTTTCTGATGTTTGTTTATGAACAGGATGATGACCGGGATTCGCCAAACCCGCCTCAATGGCCTAAAGTTCTGAATCCCTCGGACCTGAACTTTCCCAACGATCTCGACTTCACCTACAATTTGTATTTCGATATAGATGAATATACTGGCGGGCGTACGTCCTTTTTCAGCATGATCGGTAATCCGAAACCCTTTGTATTTAACTTCTGCTTTACCGACAGAAATAATGTTGAATCGACCATCCGGATCTGGAACCCCTCGGCTAACAAAGATTCCGAAGGGAATATTTTCGGCGCTTTTGAAGAGTTGAGCTGTATAAACAATAACAACCAGGTAAAGGTTGCTCCATACCAGTCCTTTCTGGTAAATGCGCTGTTTCGGAACCCCCGCATAGAATTCGATCCTTTCAGCTATCAAGCTAATCCGCAGGAAGGATTTTTCAATGAAGAAGCACATTTTGCCGGTGTGCTTGATCTTTTCACTGTTGAGTTGAAATCTGTGGAAGGCTCCTTTTCCAACTCGGCAACATTTGTTATTACAGACGAAAATGCTGAAAATCCGGAAGCTCATGATGCCGTTAAACTTTCATCTCAGGGGTTTTCATCAAGGTATATTTCTCTTTTTACGATGGATGAAAAACGCGACCGTCCCTATGCCCTTCGTCATGTAATCCCAACGGTGAACCCTGTAGCTATGCCGCTGGATTTCGCCACCACTGAAAGCGGAGAGTTCGATCTGGTATGGGAATTTCCCCAACAATTAGACAACGACCTTTTTTCCATCTATCTGCGCGATCTGCATAACGGCACTGAAATTGATATGAGTAAGCGAAACTTCTACCGTTTCAGCTACGCAAGCCCGAAAGTGGAAACCTCCGATATGAGCGCAGAACCCTGGGCAGCCGCACCGCTTGCAACTCCTGATATTCGGTACGACGACCTTCCGTTCGAAGTAGTGTTTGTGATGAATGAACCTACTTCAACAGGTCCGGAAAACGAGCTTCCACGCATTGCTACGCTGAACCAAAATTATCCGAATCCGTTCAACCCAACCACACAAATCGGGTTTGAACTCCCCGAACGGACGGATGTACGTCTTGAAGTGTATAATGTAAACGGTCAGCGCATCGTAACCCTTTTGAACGAAGTTCGCGCGGCGGGAAGCCATCAGGTTACCTTCGATGCATCCGGACTTTCATCCGGGGTGTATTTGTACCGCCTCCAAACCGGCGATATCGTACAAACACGCAAAATGATGTTGCTCAAGTAGTTTAGTGCATCAAATCCTTTAAAAAAAGGCGGCTGATAGTTTTTATCGGCCGCCTTTTTTATTTAGATATAGTTCATGAAACCGCCGAAAAATGAGCGTGCTCATAAATACTGCGAATATCGGCCGGCACACCCTGAGCCGTTACCTCTTTTCCGGCGCCCTGGTAGAGCCGGTTCAGCAACTGTCTGCCTACGGTACCGGTTCCGGCAACAAAAACATCCACCAAAGGGCGTCGGTCCGGATAAATCTTAAGGTTTGGTGAAGCATCCTAACCCTGAACCTGTGCTTTCTTACTATTGTTTACGGCACTGCTATTCATATAGCTGTTTTTTCTGATCTTTTAATGGTATAAATAAACTCTTTGAGCAGGTTGTTGAGCTGTCTGAATTCTATCAGAAATGCATCATGCCCGTAGGGTGATAAAATCTCGCGGTATATTCCGTGCGGAAGCAATTCGGCCAGTCGCTTTTGTTCATCCACCGGATAGAGCAAATCCGAGCACACGCCCGTTACCAGTATAGGAATCGTTATTTTGCCAAGTGCTTTTTCAACTCCGCCCCGGCCACGGCCTATGTCATGGGTATCCATAGTCTGGGTCAACCTCACGTAGGAGAGCGGATCAAATCTTTCGGCCAGCTTTTCACCCTGATACTGTAAATATGAAACCACCTGCGGGAGACCGTCTTCTCGTTTTTCACGTCCAAAACGCTCGTTGTACTGTTGATGAGCGCGGTAAGTGATCATAGCCATCGCCCTTGCTGCAGCCAGTCCGTTTCGGGGGATTTGCTCTGGTTTATAATCTCCGTTCTGCCAGTTTGCATCGGCCTGTATAGCCAGACGCTGGGCTTCACTAATACCCACCGCCCAGGCTTCATGGCGTGCCCCGGCCGCAAGCACGGCGGCCGATTTCACCCGCTTATCCATAGCAGCAAATTCAAGGGCCTGCATCCCTCCCATCGATCCGCCGATTACAAGCTGAATTTCACGGATTTTCATGTGGTCGAGAACAAGCTGCTGAGCCCGCACTATATCCCGAATGCTAAGCACCGGGAAAAGTGATGCATAGCGCGTGTTTGTCTCCGGATTTACAGACTGCGGACCGGTAGAGCCGTAACAGCTTCCGGGTACATTCATACAGATGATAAACTGCTCATCAGGATTGAGAATCCCGGTTTCAGTAAACAGCCCTGAGAACCACGTTTCTGCATCGGCGTTGCCCGTTAAGGCATGGCAAACGACTACTACATTATCACGGGCCTCATTCAGCGATCCCCATGATTTCCAGGCAATATCAAGCTGAGGAAAACGGAAGCCGGATTCTGTTATGAAGCCGAGAAGATGTGAATAAATGGAATCAGCGCTGCTCATTGTTTTTTTAGGGTGATATAGATTCACTACTGTGTTGTCGGTCAATTATGAGTTTCAATCCTGGTGTTTTCACACGAATGCTAAACACGGCTGTTCGTTAATTCCCTGAATCCGGGTATTTGCCATGTAAGACAAACACCCGGAACGGGAATCTCGATTCAAACCGGCTCAGGCAGCCGAATACTTTTAAACGCTTCTTCAAAATCTTCGGTGATGTCGTCGAAATGTTCGAGGCCTACCGAAACCCGTATCAGGTCTTCGGTTACACCGCTGCTAAGCTGTTCCTCTGCGGTTAGCTGCTGGTGCGTAGTCGATGCCGGATGTATCACCAGCGTCTTTGCATCACCTACATTGGCAAGGTGGCTTGCAAGATGTACATTCTCAATAAAGCTACGAGCCGCTTTATAACCGCCTTTCACACCAAACGTAAGGACCGCACCGAAACGTCCGGGATTCAGGTATTTACGGGCTGTTTCATGGTAAGGGTGGTCCTCAAGTCCGGCATAGCTTACCCAGGAAACCGACGCGTGATTCCGAAGCCATCCCGCCAGTTTGAGCGCATTTTCGCAATGACGTTCCACCCGCAGCGACAGTGTTTCAAGGCCCTGAAGCAGAAGAAAACTGTTAAAGGGTGACGGAGCGGCTCCGAAGTCACGCAGCCCTTCCACTCTGGCGCGAATGGCAAAAGCTATATTTCCAAACGGGCCTTCATCACCGAAAACTTCCCAGAACTTCAGACCGTGATAGCCGGGTGAAGGCTCGGTAAACAGCGGGAATTTGCCGTTTCCCCAGTTAAACGTACCGGCATCCACCAGAACACCTCCAATGGAAGTTCCATGTCCTCCGATCCATTTCGTGGCAGATTCCACTACTATATCGGCTCCGTGCTCAATCGGGCGCGCAATAGCTCCGGCCGCACCGAAGGTGTTGTCCACGATCAGGGGAATACCGTTTCGTTTGGCAACGGCCGAAAGCCCCTCAAAATCGGGCACATTGTTCTTCGGATTGCCTATTGATTCCACATAAATCGCCTTGGTATTATCATCAATCAGTTTCTCGAAAGACTCCGGAGAATCGTCGGTCACGAATTTGACATCAATACCGAGCCGGGGCAGCGAGACCTTAAACTGATTATATGTCCCCCCGTAAAGTTTGCTTGTTGATATGATGTTATCGCCCTTCTGCGCAATGGTGGCAATGGCAAGAAACTGGGCAGCCTGACCTGATGCCGTGGCAACCGCCGCCACGCCTCCTTCGAGTGCGGCTATCCTTTTCTCGAAAACATCGGTTGTGGGGTTCATGATACGCGAGTAGATATTGCCGAAATCTTTGAGCGCAAAAAGCGTGGCGGCATGTTCTGTATCTTTGAACTGGTAAGATGTGGTTTGATAGATTGGCACCGCCCGTGCTCCGGTGGTCGGGTCGGCCTCCTGACCGGCGTGAAGCTGGAGGGTTTCGAATCGGTAGTTGCGATCTTGGTTATTTGTACTCATGGCTTTGATTTTTTGGGTTCTGATAGGTTGATAAAGGAGTTAAACTTTTGAAAGGTCACGAACAAGAAATTGATGATCTGCTTTAAGACATCGCTGCTGTATCAAACGCTTTCCGGCCGCTGCCAGGCGCGCTTCCTGCTCAGGGTGATGTCCGGTTCCGGGCTGAATCCATACTACCTGCGCACTGGTTTGCAGGGCCTGGTCAACTACAGCCGGAATGCCCTCCGGCCTCACAAAAACATTGATTATATCAACCGGGAATGGGATCGAAGTCAGACTGGAATACGATTTTTCTGACAGAATTTCGTCTGCGACGGGGTTAACAGGTACAATCTGATTTCCCGCGTATTTTAGGTAGCGGGCCACATAATAGCTGTCTTTGTGGATGTTTCTTGAAAGCCCGACTACGGCAATAGTTTTCTCACCGGGCAGAAAAGACTGAACCCAATCCGTTTCCTTTTTGAGGGAGGGCGTTGCGTACACTTTTTTGAAATACCAGCTGCTGAACGTGCTTTTCATAGGTTGTATAAAGCTTGAATGATTCTGTTTTTAGCGAAGATGAGAGGCAAAAAAAAAGCCTCTCCCGGGAAAGATTTCGGAAGAGGCTTAATTCATCTGACTGTGCCAAAAGGCAAAAGCAGTTAATATTCAAGCTTTCTCATCTTTCCCGGATATGAGATTGGTCTCACACCGGGCAGGATTTAGCACCTGACCCCCGAAACGGGGCGGTTGCTAAGGCTTCACAGGGCCTGTTCCCTCAGCCTTTCTCGATAAGATTTAGATTCAAAGAACCTTTAAATCACGACACGGCAAAAGACCCGGAGCCCTGCTGCATACACATTCGCATGCAACAGCATTCACCGGATTGACATCGATTTGCTTTGTAGTGTTTTAAATTCATGACTTAAACTATACCATTTTTGATAACCGGGTCAAGTGTTTATCATATTTTTTTCAACCAGACCAATTAGGGCATTCAAAACAGCCCTAACGTATTATCTTGCAACATTTTTACCACGCAACAGGCTTCAGCTTGCAAACCGTTGGAAAAAATTTCCCTGATTTTATTTGCACAGCTGCGTCAACCACGACGGCATCATTTCCGTGATGGCTTTGCAAATACCATTCGCCCGTCTTCTGCCTGTTAATCACAAATTCAGAATCACTGTTGTCCGGGGAAACTGATTCTTACTGTATCCGTTGGCAGCATGTTTTTGTCCCGCGGATTACGCGGATTGAAAGGATTGTTTCGGCCAAACTACGAAGTTCCGTACCCTGAAGTAGTTTAGAGCCGGAGTTTTTTCCTTTCTTTCAAATTGAACTATTACGGGTAGATGCCCGTCAAAAAAGGCAGAAACCCTCCAGGTAGCTTGATATGAAGAACCAAATCCGGCCTTGTGAAAAAATGGCGCAGGTCGCTCCGCTCCCAATTTTGAATGACCTCCGTCAAAAAATGCATCCATGCAAATGATGACA
>PXDL01000567.1 GCA_003566395.1 Balneolia bacterium
GCCCATGCAGACTTTCGGCCCGGTACCGGATTTCATCACGCAGGCGACCGGTAAACCCGGAGCGGTGCTTGCGCGAAGTTTCAAAATAGAAATCGCAGTAGGTGCATGCTTGTTTGCAAAACGGAATGTGGATGTAGATACCGGACATTTAATAACCTAAGTTCGATTATAAATTAAGGTAATTGAGCTCCCCTCATGGGATTGATTCAAATTAATACTTTGTATTTCGAAACAAACCTCCCTTTATCTTTTGTGCGGACAAAAGTTAACCGGTTTCAGAGGACAGTATCAGTAAACAGTATCAGTTGTAAATCATTAGTAACATACAATTTATCCAGAGGTTTTATTTGAATAATTTTCTTTGTGAAAGTCATTAAAAAATTCAAAATTCAAAATTGAGCCCACTCCGAAAAGTATAGGACATTTTTGTCTTTTTTTGTGCTTGCTTATTGAATTAATATATTGTTATTATTATATTTAGATATTCTTTAATTAGTAATGTCTACTATGTTTAAACCCTCCAAACCTGCTACCGACCCGGATCTGTTTGCCCAGACTGACCACCTGCTGAGTGGACAAGCGGCCGATCAGTTTTCCGATCCCAATGCCTGGCATAATCAGTTTTATAAACACATCAAGACGCAAATCGATGAATCGATTTTTGAGGTACTGTTCGACCAGCGCGGCGGCGCACCCAATGCTCCGGTGTCTGTGCTGGTTTCGATGATGATTCTCAAGGAGTTTTTTGGCTGGAGCGACCAGCAGCTTTTCGAACATTGCCGGTTCCATATGTTGGTGCGCAAAGCTCTTGGCCTGACCAATATGCATGATCCGGTGCCGGTTGAGTCCACGTACTATCTGTTGCGCAAACGTATGTACGAGCACAATCGAAGCCTTGACCAGGATTTAATGGAACAGACCTTTCGCTCCATCACGAGCGAACAAATGCACTCCTTTGAGATCAACGGGCGGCGGCTGCGTATGGACAGCAAGCTATTCGGCAGCAATGTGGCCTGGTACAGCCGCTACGAACTCATCCATCGCACCCTGCGGGCTTTCTGCAAAGAGCTTGACCAGGCTGAGCTTTCCGGTTTTACAGTAAAACAGCGCGAGCAGCTTGCCGGATTCACTCAGGAGCAGCCCAACAAGGTTGTTTATAATGAAGCCAAAGCACAGCTGACCGACCGACTTCAACAGATGGGGGGACTCATCTACAAGCTGTTGCACAGCTGTGCCGAATGGCAGGATCAGGAATCATGGAAACTGCTCAAACGGGTTTTTGACGAGCAGTATGAGGTTATAAGCGAGCCCGAGCAGCGGGTTGAATTACGCAGCAAAGAAAACATTAGCTCCGACAGTGTGCAATCACCCGATGATCCGGACTGCACCTACCGCAAGAAAGCCGACCAGCAGGTCAAAGGGTATGTGGCCAACGTAACCGAAACCACGGGGAACGACCAACTCAACTTGATCTGTGATGTGCGGGTTGAACAGGCTCATACCAGCGATTCTGCGATGTTAACTCCATCTTTAGAAGCCAGCGAGGCTGTGACTGGCACGCATCCGGAACATGTTTACGTAGATGGGGGCTATCAAAGCCCCGACCACGACCAAAGCTGGCCGCAAACCGACTTCGTATATTCCGGCATCCAGGGAGCCGACCCAAGATACGAGCACACCCTTTAGGGCGAGGTACTTTATGTAACCGATACCCAAACCGGCCAGTCCTACCAGGCCGGGGTTGTCAAAAAATATAAGAAAACCACCGCCAACCGCTGGAGTATCAAGACCGACGAGGGCAAACGGGTCTACTTTGATGAAAAAGCCATTCGGGCCGGGCTAATCCGCAGACAAATCAAACAACGTCCGCCCGTGCAGCGCCACGTGCGCAACAACGTGGAGGCCACTCTGTACCACCTGTTTTGCAGGATGCCGGGCGGTAAATCACCCTACCGTGGCTTGTCCAGGCAATCAGCGATGCTCCACTGCCGTGCCATTGGGGTCAATTTCCACCGAATTATGAACTACGTGGCCGGAGGCAACAAAAAAACAGCTAGTATGGCCATGGAAATCCCGTGTATTAAATTTTATAACTGGGCCCAAACGATTTTACTGAAAATTGTGCCCGAAACCCAGCCACCTACCGGACGAATACAAACTCAAGCCCTGAAATGGAACTTGGGGTAATCGGAGCGGGCTCAAATTTGAAAGCGCAGCGCCCCCCCAAAATAATTTTGCAGACTAACTATAAAACCTGAGATTCCATATAATAAGGTTCGGGCGAAACAGTTGGAGGGCGGTATGTCGTATCCCGGTAATAAACCGGAAAACAAATTTGAATCTAAAGCAGGCATACCGCATTTTCCGTGCGGTAGAACCTTAATCAATAGTAAATGTATCCTAACGTGATAGTTGCACTTATGCCCTCTTTAACAGCCATTGCTTTTTTCGTACCGGTGCTGTCGCTGCTTTGCCTTCTGTTTATTAAGGTGAATGGGGTGAAGCGCAAATTCCGGAACGAGAACTGCGATATCGGATTCAGGCAGGCGCTAAATGTGATGCTGCAGGGCGGATACAAGCCCGAGGTGGCACAGGCTGCGGCTAAAGCACATGCTCTCCGTCTGGAAATTCCTCTTGATAAGCTGCAGCTCCATGCGGCTGCCGGCGGCGACCCGGTTGCAGTTACGGAAGCCCTAAGTTATATACAGGATTCAGATATACCTTCTCTGCGGGCAGGGTTTAAACATCTTAGCCTGATCGACCAGTCCGGCAAAAACGTTAAGCAGACTATAACGGAAGCCGAAAAAACCAGGACGCTGGAGCTTGAGGGGGAGCTTGAGTTCTCCGGGCGAACATTTCGTTACGATTTCAAGGCACGATACAGACGACCGCTTTTATCGGTAGCTTTCGATAACTTTTCTGAGGCCGAGATAGTCCGTGAAATTAAACGAAATATCGAAGATATCAGGCGCTATCATAAAGAGTTGATACGGGTGGATGTTGCCGATACAGACCAGATAGAACGCCATCTGATTGATACGGTTCTGCGGCCATCTTTTTGGGAACGAAATCTCAGGCTTCAGCTCGTGGATCAGGATCTGAAGCTGACCGTTCCGGAGCTTCCCCGCTGAGGCTTTTCAGCTCAGAGCAACCATTCCAGCAGATAATACCAGAAGGCGAGCGTCAGAAATGAAACCGGTACCCCGATACCTACCATGAGGGAAGCGAGCCGTGGATTAAGTCCGTAGTTGATCGCCAGTATGGAACCGGTGATCATCGGAGCCATCGCACTTTCCAGAATGCTTATTTTGACGGTTTCGCCCGTACCGCCCGTCACAAAAACAAAGAGGACAAGCACGATAAGAGGAGCCAGAAGAAGTTTGTAGCCGAGGCCGTACAAAATCGGTTTGGCTGACTGGCCGTGCAGCGACAGCCCGAGCTGCATCCCAACCGAGGTGATGGCCAATGGAGTAAGAGTAGCGCCGAGCCGCTGAAGCACTTCAAGAAGCATGCCATCCGGCTGCCACCCGGCCGTGTTCAGCATCAGCGCGACCACAAACGTAATAAACGGCGGGAAAAGCAACACTTTCCTTGTGATGTCCCGCTTACGAAGCGTGGCGCTTGAATAAGCGCAGGCAATTACAATACCTACGGTTGAAACCGCTACGAATGATCCCGCCTGATCCACAATTAGTGCAATTTGAAGGGCATCCTGACCGTAAAGTGCTTCTATCACGGGAAATCCTACAAAGGAGGTGTTGCCGAGGCCGGCGGTGAGAAGCAGGCACCCGGTTGTACCTGCCGACCACCCCATTTTTCGGGCAGCAAACGGGATGATGAGCAGGGCGCCTCCTATCACAATCCAGGATGTAAACAGCGGATAGAGCAGGTCGGACGAGAGTTCTATTCGCGGTATGTAGATCAGCGCCAGAGCAGGAAGAGAGACGTAGATGACAAACTGATTAAGGGCAAGCGGCGTTTGCGCAGGAAAATCGGGCAACCGTTTTAGCAGCATGCCGAGGAACAGACAAATAAAAAGCAGTACGATATTAGACATCAGCAGGTCGTTTGCGGTCCGAACCGGGAAATCGGGAAATGAATGAGAAGGTTTTGCGAAGCTTGTCGCATATATGATGCGGCCAATTTATACATCCCACCCGTAATTTTCCTGTATTGTTTGCACATACATTTTAGCCGTTGAACTGAGCTAATGGTAACGTAATTTCACAAAAGTGATTTAGTATGTAACTCCATCCGGGTAATTGTTCATGTAAATACGCATGTTGTTAAAAGGCTTCATAAAATGACAAAAGTATCTGACAGCATTCGAACTTTTTTTACTTTGGCTCCGTATGTGGTCCATGTTGCCGGACAAATATTTAACAATCACATTCAAATCCAACAATATGTCAGGACAAGGTTCAGCAGGTAACGTGATAGCCGCATTGGCAAGTTTTTTCATTCCCGGTTTCGGGCAGTTGCTTCAGGGCAGATTATTAATAGCTGTTTTCATGTTCATACTTGCAGGTATTATGTGGTTTTTCCTGCTCGGCTGGCTGATTCATCTCTGGTCGATTCTGGACGCCGCACTGTTTAAGCGATCTTGAAAACACTTAGCCTGTTTCAAATAAAATTTTAAGCCGGTTTTCACCAGAAATTCACTATCTGAAAGACAGAAAACTGTTTTTCACTGGCCGGACTCAAATCCAAACAGACGACTACGCTTTGCAGGATTCGATATTAAAGAACTTGAGCGATAGAGCACTGAATGTGCTTACATTAAACAAAATGGACAACCCCTACTTTTTGATTGACCATTATAAACGGGAAGGGCATTTTTTGTCGCTCCGGCAGTGCGGACCTGTCGTAAATGATCAGATTGTAGAATTTTGTGAAGACATTATGAATGAAAATTATAGCGACGATGCACTTATGGATGACGATTTGAGTCAGAACAGAGAACCAAAAAGCCGGGAGGAGAATGGTGAGGATTCAAATGAAACCCAGCCGGTAATGCTCGATACTGAAAAGGCTTTTCTGGGGATGAGCGACCGGGCCCGGAATACCTTGCTGCGAAACGGCATCGTTGGAGTAGGCTCAATGATCAAGTATTACCGGATTCATAAATCATTCGACAACCTCAGGCACTGTGGCCCGGTAACGAATGATGAACTTGTGGAATGTTGTGAAGAGATCGTCAACACTTAGAAAACAAGTCCGACATTTTTCTCCGGTGTTGAATGTGAACACAATCTCCGGTTTCTCAAAGTCTTCTAAAAACAAAAAAGGCCGCTTGGAATAAACGGCCTTTAAGAATGTTTGAACTGAAAAAATCAAGCTTCCACACCTGCTTTTCGCTCACGTTCATGTTTATTTCTTTCGGTGAAATCCGTGAAATTTCTGACAAGTGAGTTCATCAGTTTGTTGGTCATCCCATCTTTGATCCCTTCCTCTTCGCTAAAAATAGATTTAATACGCTGCATGAAAACACGCTCCGGGAAAAGATAGGCGTTGCGGTAATTGGCGATAAGCTGTAACTGCTCAACCGAGCGAAGTGCACCAAAAGCTCCGGCAGCTTCCCCGATGAACGCAATAGGGAGTTTGTTAAATGCTTCGGGAAACGGGAGGTAGTCTATGAAAAGCTTCAGAATGCCGGGGAAGGAGCCGTTGTATTCGGGAATTACCATCACGAGTCCGTCGCAGTCGAGCACGCGGGCATTAAAGGCTGTTACCGAATCGATGTTTTTCCCGTATTTACCGCCGGCCACATCCATAATGGGAAAATCGGAAAGGGAAATAACTTCAGTCTCAACATTCTCCTCATCGAATTTGGACTGAACGTGTTTGGAAACTTTCAGGGCCATTGATCCGGGCCGATCGGTTGCACTTAAAATATTAATCTTAGACATAATTTAATTTGGTTCGAGAATTTTATTGTGTGAATTCGTTGTTTAAACAAATAATGATAATTTTTCATTCATATCATCAACTCAATCTTTAGATGAATCGTTTTCTTTGCGAAGTTGACGCAACCGCTGGTTAAATTTATTCTCTACAGGATTATCACCCGGATTGTAATAGGGGGAGCTTCCCACATCATCGGGAAGATAGCGCTGTTTCACCCAATTTCCCGGATAATCATGGGGATAAAGGTATGCTTCGGAGGCGTTGGCGTCGCCCTCGTAACGGGCCTTTAGCTTGTTGGCGGTTTTGTCTTTCAGATAGTCGGGAACCTGCCCCGGACCCTTCGTACGGATACGATCGAGGGCGCTGAAAATGGCGGCGGCGCTGTTACTTTTCGGGCACAGACTCAGGTAAATACAGGCGTGAGACATAAAATAGAGCGCTTCGGGCAGGCC
>PXDL01000407.1 GCA_003566395.1 Balneolia bacterium
AAGTCAGGCTATTAATCAGCGCCTCAGAAGCTAAAGAATTCTACGAGTTTTTATAACGCCATGCATGACTGAGAAATCTCCCCGCTAAAATGTGCCGCCATGTTGGGGTTGGAATCAATGCCGTGTGGTCGGATTTGAGTTACCCGCCGGTTACAGACCTACGAGATTTCTCCGGCATGCTTATCGGGATTGCGTTATCGGGAGTATTTTGGCTTTCAGGTATGAACGTAGTATCTGCCGTCGAAATGACGTGTGGGTGGGGCATGGCGGTGGAAATGGACATTGTAATTGGATAGAACGCAGATTACGCAGATTGGGCAGGTCTGCGCGGATTAACACGAATGATATTAAAGATTTGTTGACACTGCTGACACTGATTTACTGCTGTCACTGTAATCCGCATAATTCGCAAAAAATTCGTGCAATCCGCGTTATAAGATAATGGGGCTTAAACCGACGCATCGGGTTTTTTCCGGCGAAGGAGATCTTTCACGTCGCGTGCTGAGGTTGTTGCGGTGAATTAAAGATATGTTTACATAAGAGGGTTTTTATCTAAATAGTAATGTCATAATATTGCAAGTGATAAATAATATTTACAAATTGACTTTTCAGCCTGAAACCTACATTAGGTTTTTAAGACATATACCCTAACAGCTAATATTTAATAGCAGAGTTTGACTTACGAGTTTTGCTTCCTTTGAAAAGGCACTGTAGAGAATAACATATATAGATTATAGTTGATGACAGAAGCCATAACTGCATTTAAAATCCGGACTCAATACATCAAATTGGATAAATTGGGTGGTTCACTGTCTTTGTTGCTTTTTATTTTTCTTGGCCTCTGTACGCTTCCTTTACAGGCTCAAAATATCACAATTGATTTTAGTAAGTCTTCGCCTAATCAAATAATTAATGCCCCGGCCGGAATTACTGTTTCGGAGGTTGAAGTAAGTTCAGGTTCAATCAGCTATGAGAGTTTCGGAACAACCTTTGACGGCACACCTGCGGCTGAGTCTTCAGGTAATTGGATGACGACTACTGATCCTCTTGATGCCAAGCATTTCTTTTTTACTATTCAAGCTGAACCGGGTTACAGTTTCGACCTTACCGATATCAGTAGTCTTGTTCGTTCTACCGCAGCAGGACCCTCAGGGATGGCCTTAATAGTAGGCGATGATATAATTAACACTGTATCTACTCCTAACCAGGCAACCCCGATACTCTCGGTCTCTGGCTCAGGTCTGTCAGATTACAATAATCTCACAGAATTGACGATTAAAATCGCCGGGTATGATGACGGTTCACGTAATTCGACCGGTAGTGGCGACGCAAGAATCGGGGAAATTGAAGGATCAGTTACAGTAAATGAGGCCACTTTAATAGCCTCACCTGACGAACTTAGTGGTTTTACTTATCCTGAGGGTTTCGGGCCTTCTGCATCGCAAAGTTTCATTTTAAGTGCGGTAGCTGTTTTCGAAGAAACGGTTATTATTCAAGCACCTTCATCATTTGAAGTCTCGCTGGACAACAGTGACTTTAACTCTACAGCAACCATTCCGGATTTTAGCGGTGAGGAAACTGAAGTCTTTGTTAGATTGGCGAACGGATTGGATGAAGGTCCGCAAAATGGCCAACTTTTAATTGAGGTTACAGGTGGCGCTGAGAATATTAATGTTGACCTATCCGGTGAAGTCACCGAGGCTTTACCATTGATTGAGAATTTTAACGTTGAGTACCAAGAAAATTTTTCAGGTTTCGTAAGTGCTGCAACCATACCTGATGGCTGGTCGATTAACAGTACGGGTAATGTTGAGTCCTACCAGGGAGACTGGGGAACTGGAGCCGCAGGCGGGCTTCGTGGAAATGCTAATGTGCTTGGTTATCAGCATTCAGGAGATAGTGGTATTTTTACAATAACATTGTCCCTCATTAATAATACAGGTACAACCATCCGTGCTTTGGATGTCAGCTACGAGGGTAAAGTAGAGCGGGAGACTCAGCCACGCCACCCTGAGTGGACAGTAACGGTAGCCGGACAGGAAGTGGCTGAACTCGCGTATTCGACAGGAGAGGGTGTAGATCAGACACGTGAAAGCGTAGTTCCTGATATTGAAATACCAGATGGACAGGTATTTACATTGACCTGGGAAAGCGAACGCGGATCCAATGCCACAGGGTCCAGCAGGCAAATCGGTATCAGCGATGTCTCTGTCACAGCCATTGTTGCTGAGCCGATACTTTCATTAGATGCTGCAGCCGGGCCCTTTATTGAAGATCAATCTGTTTTCATTACCAACTTCAACGACTATGCGGAAACTGATATTCGTTTCACGCTCGACGGTAATAACCCGGACGGTCAAAGCGATCTCTATAATAACGAAACCGGCATTTTGCTGGAAGACGGCAACGGCCCGTTAACTCTCAAAGTAATTGCTATACAGGATGAAAGTATTGCAGTAAGCAGCATTGCAGAGGCAGAATATGAGTTTCCTTTCAATATAGTCGATATCGAGGCTTTGCGAGATGATCAACTTGACCAGTCTGGAGAAACGCTATACCGCCTGACAAATGAATCCACTTTGATTGGCCAAACCACATTTCGAAATACCAGGTTTTTCCAGGATAACAGTGGTTTTGGTATACAGATCGATGATGATGAAGGAACCATCACCACTTCCTATAATATCGGAGATAACGTTGGTTCACTCATCGGACGACTCATTGTATTTCAAGGTCAAATTCAGCTCATTCCCGAGGTCGACTCAGGTGAACCCATAAGTTCCGGTAACTTTATTGCACCTGAGCCTGTAACGCTTGCTGATATTGATGATGACTTTCAAAGCAGATTAATTGTGGTTGAAGAGCTTGAGTTTGATGATACGGGTAATTTCGGCACTGGACCGGCTGAAGAAGACATTACAGGGCCCGGAGGCAATCCTGATAATGTTCGGTTTCGTAACATTTTCGTGAATGTTAATGATATTGAGGGAAGTCCAATCCCGGAGGAGCCTGTGAATCTGACCGGGGTGGTGCAAAGGGTTGCAGGTGGGCTGCGTATTGGGCCAAGAAACCTCCTCGATATCGACCCGGTCGCTAAAGCACTTTCAATTGGGGATGCTTCCGAGCCGGCTGCCGCCCAACAAGGGTGGCGGTTTATCAGCTCACCGGTGGAAGGTGCAACCTACTCTCAGATTTTTGAAAATGTCAGAACTCAGGGAGTTGGAGAGGGCAGTAGCTATATTAATCCCGCAGCCGACCCCAATATAATTACGCTTAATCAAAATCAGCAGTACGTTGCATTTAACAGCGGTGACGAAACTTTAACTCTGTCAAGCGAGATGCCGGCAGGCACTGCTGTGGGAATATACCTGTTCGACCGTTACAACCCCGACCAGCCAAATAGTGAGCTTGATGGATTCCCCAAGGAGTTTCTGCTTAACGGATTACAGCATTATACCACCGTCTCACTTGGCACTGAAGAACTGAACCAGGGGAATAACAATTTTTCGATTGCAGGTAACCCTTTTAATGCAACGATTAGATTTGGTGAACTGAGCCGGGATCAGATTTCGCCTGTTGTGTATGCCTATGACTCGACAGATGGTTTTATTTCATACAGCTCGGAAATGGAGGCTGGAGATTTAACTGACGGCCTGCTCGGACCATTTCAGGGATTTTTTGTGTCGGCAACCGGCGAAAGTCCAGGTCTTTCAATTTCTGCCGATGCCCGAACCACCGACCCCGCTGACCCGGTATTTCGGACTCCCACAGAACAACTTCGTATTAAATTCGCGGCATCATTCCATTCTGCAGAAGCAGATACCCTGCGCTCCTCTTTTTGGCTTGGAACCCACCCTGAGGGAGGTGATTCCCATACTCCGAGTATTCACGATGCCCTTCGCCTCTTTCCGCTCGATTACAGGCCGTTTTTATCATTATATACTGTATCTGCTGAGCGTGCACTTAGTATAAAAAGCCTTAGCGATGATGTGCTTATTACTGATGAAACAACTTTGCCTCTACTGGCAGATGCATGGAAGCCGGGTACACAAGGCTATGAGCCCGCAGCCGGTTCCGTAACTTTAACATGGCCGCAAATCGACGGGCTGCCTGCCGGGTATCAGGTTTTGCTTGAAGACAGGCAAACGGGTATATCTATTAATATAGCTGAAGAGGAATCTTACACCTTTGAGCTGAACCCGGTTGCTTCCCGCACAGCTGCAGAACGTGATGTGAGCTCTTCAACGGCAAGTGCCCGGTCATCAAATAACCTGCTGGCATTTAATTCACTTGAACAGTTAATGAGTGGTAAGGAAGTATCTTCAAACTCTGAGCTTACATCGTTGGCTGAAGATTCTCGTCTCAGGATTCACCTGCTTTCTGCTCCGCTTGAAATATCAGAACCGGATAATCTGCCTGTTCGGGTGCAGCTCGAGCAAAATTATCCGAATCCTTTTAATCCCTCCACTACTTTGCGTTATGCTCTCTCTGAGGCAGGGCAGGTTCAGCTGGATGTGTTTAACATACAGGGGCAACATGTAGTGACTCTGGTTAATGAAATACAGAGCCCGGGTATCCATCAGGTAGTATGGAACGCAGTGCATATGGCCAGCGGACTGTATTTATACCGGCTTAAAGCGGAGGGTAAAGTATTGACAAAATCTATGGTGCTGGTTAAATGACTTCCGGTGCCGAACAGTAAACCGATAATGAATGCATTACGCCGGGTGAAAGCGCTTACATTTTTTCCCTGATCGACAAGTAATAGCGCTTTTTCGCAGTGATAAGCCGTTTTGGCCGGTTGTGATGGTATATCAAAACTCGTATCATAGTTTATTAATTTTAACAAGTTCTCTTTGTAAGCGTTTACACTACTTAAAGAATTTTGATAGCACTTCTCATTGAAAAATGCATGTGCTATTAAGTAAAGCAAGATTTGTCTGATTTGACAGATTCGGTAAGTCTTCAATAAGTGGTAATGCTTTAGGTAGTTATTATCGAACAAATACAACACTAATTTCCGGATTTCTGAACATCTGTGATTCCAGCTACTACATTCTTTTTGCCTGTTTCCCATGCTGCTATCAAAGGCTTTACTGTTAACACAGCCCGGATTTTACTTGTTACTGTATTTTTAATGCTGATTCTGACTTTAACCAATGCCACAGCTCAGAACGGGCCGCCTGATGTGCCGGGTGAGCCTTCTGAAGGTTTTGGTCAGGCGTTTGATGAAGCCGCGAATTATGATTCAGCCAATCCCTGGGAAGATGGCTCCAATGCTGGTTTTGGGTTTGGGCCGTGGGAAATAATAACTGGTGGCAGTGCAGGTGCTTTTATTGGTGATCCAGGTGAAGCCGAAATAGATGGTCTTGGCACAACTGCTTTTGGACTTTTTGCTAATCCGATTGGCGATAATTTTGTAAACGTTGGTCGTTCTTTGTCTACGCCATTACCGATAGGGGGGACATTTAGTTTTCTTTGGGGCACCAACTTCACGACAGGTACAGGTGGAGGAGATAAAGGATTTAATCTAATAGTTGGAGGTGAGGAGCTAATAAATGTAAATCAAAGTAGCAGTGACACCATTACCATAACCGCAAACTCTTCATCACAAAACTTATTCACTGCATACGGTACAGATGCAATGGAGTTTTCATTTATAAGAATTAGTGAGACTGAATTGGAAGTTATTGTCACACCACGGGGAAGTGGGGATAATTTTGAAGCTACATTTGATATTGGCGACTCAGCCATAGATTTTTTTCAGTTCTACGCTTCAGATTTTGAAAATAACGATGTTAGACGCCAGCCTTACTTCGATCAGCTTGAAGTTTCGTTTCCCTTTGCAGATCCGCCCTCACAAAGCGCGCTGAACCTTATTTTCTCTAATATTACTGATACCTCTATGCGGCTCAGCTGGACAAATGGGGATGGCGACGGACGTATTGTAGTAGCGCGTGAGGGCAGTCCGGTAACATTTATTCCGGCAAACGGAAATGAATACCCGGCCGACTCCGATTTTACTCAAGCATCGGACTTAGACGACGGGAATAAAGTTGTTTATGAGGAAGTCAGTAATAATCCAGGTGACACCTTCACCGTAACCGGATTATCACCTAATACCACTTATTATTTCAGAGTATATGAGTTCAATCGTAATTTGGATGGAAATGATGATGAAATAGTAGCCGAGCGTTCCTACCGAACCTTTTCTCCGCTTGAGGGCTCCGAAACCACACTGGATGATTCAGACTTATTTTTGTCAGCAGGCACCGGGCTCTGGAATGCAGCAAGCACCTGGGAAAACAATCAGGTTCCCACTCAGGATGCCAATGTTGTAATTCTCGATGATCATGTTG
>PXDL01000429.1 GCA_003566395.1 Balneolia bacterium
GCGCTCACAGCATCCATACTCAGAGAAGATGAAAATAATTGTATTCAGGCAGGCATGAACGGTATAATCCGTAAGCCGTTTTTTCCGGACAACCTGAAAAACTGGGTTAAAAGCTGCAATGATCCATCAAAATTCCAAGCCCTGAACGACTCTATGCAATCGGAACAACACGATGACCACGTAACGGATCTTGCGTACCTTACAGAGGTATCAGATGGGAATAAAGAGTTTATAGATGAGATGGTAACCTTATTTGTGACGCAGTCGGATAACCATCTTGAAGGCATTCGTGACGGAATTGAAAAAGGATCTTATGAGAAAATTGCCTCGGCTGCGCACAAAATGAAGCCGGTGTTGGGGTACGTAGGTGTAAACCTGGATAAATCCTCGATCAGAAAAATAGAGCAGTTTGCCAAAGAAGGACATAGTATGGATGAAATCAAAAAATACTTTGAGGAATTGAAGAGCATCATTATACAGGCAAACACTGAATTGAAAAATTATCTGTCTCAGGAGTGATGCCCTGCTCATTCATAAAATCCCGAGATTACAATGACTGGTTATCAGCATATAACCGTATTAATTATCGACGACGAAATTAGTATCAGGAAGCTGCTTGAGTTTTATCTCAAAAAATTCTTTACGGTTGTAACCAAAAATAATGGTGAAGAAGCCCGTAAATGGCTTGAATCCGGTAATCGGCCAAATGTAATTGTGGCAGATTTGAATATGCCCAAAATGGACGGCTATCAGCTCATGGATTACCTCAGGGATAACCCCAATTATGATAAAATTCCGGTTATGATTTTGTCGGCAAATGAAAGCAGCAATGATCGTATTCGCTGCTTCAAAGCCGGTGCGGATGATTATGTGATAAAACCCTTCAATCCGGAAGAGCTGTATTACCGCATTTATAACAAGATGAAGCGCATAGACAAGCTATGATTCGGCAGTATTAAATCTTATATTTTTAGATTAACCTCCGGATTTATCCAATTCTGTGACTGATTCGCACAGTAAGGACATGTATAAGTACATATAATAGATGCGCAGAAAGCTTGAATTGCACATAAAAAGAGTTTTCGATATAGTAGCAGCTTCCCTGCTGCTATTGCTGTTGTCGCCTTTTTTGCTTTTGGTAATTCTGTTGTTAAAAATGGAGTCCAGAGCCCCCGCAATATATGTTTCTCAGAGGGTTGGTGCTAACTATCATATTTTTGATTTATACAAATTTCGCAGCATGATTCCGGATGCCGACAAGCAGCTTGAAATGCTGAAAGACAAGAATATGTACAGCAGCCGGCGGACCCTGGAGTATGACAAACAGGAAGCCAACGTAACTGCCGGTGTCGAAGAACATTCCGGCAGCGTTTTATTGTATCAGGATGACCGTGTTGTTGATGAGAACGAATATTTGCGGGAAAAAGCGATTAAGGAGGGTAGTGCATTCAAAAAATTCGGAGATGATCCCAGAATTACAAAGCTTGGTTCGTTTATCCGAAACACAAGTATAGATGAGCTTCCACAGCTATTTAACATCATCAAAGGAGATATGTCATTGGTTGGCAACCGGCCGCTACCTTTATATGAAGCCGAAAAGCTGACTACCGATTTTGCATCCCAACGATTTTTGGCCCCGGCGGGCCTTACAGGCCTGTGGCAAATCACCAAAAGAGGAAAAGCCGATATGACCGAAGAAGAGCGCGTCGCCCTGGATGTGCAGTACGCCCGTGAATTTAGCCTTTGGCTGGACATAAAAATTCTTTTCAAGACCATTCCGTCCATGTTTCAGAACGAGTCGGTATAAAGCTATCATTTATGCGATCTGAAGGAGTGAAGAGTTGAAGCGGATCGGAATTGAAGCACAACGTATTTTCAGGCCCCGAAAGCACGGCATGGATATTGTTGTATTGGAAATGGTGCGCAACATCATAGAAATACAGCCGCCCGGATTGAAGTTTTATGTTTTTGTAAAACCCGATCAGGATGAATGCCTTGAATCTGTAGGGAGGGTTGAGGTGGTAAAGCTTCATGCTAATACCTACCCGTTCTGGGAGCAGGTCGCCCTGCCTGCGGCCTGCCGCAAATACGGTATCGATTTACTCCATTGTACTTCAAATACCGCACCGGCATGGATTGAAATCCCTCTGCTTATCACCTTGCATGACATCATCTATCTTGAGAACAGACGTGCAGGCGGGACGTTGTATCAGTTTTTTGGGAATCAATACAGAAGATGGATTACTCCACGTGCAGTGAAGCACGCAGAGGCGCTGATAACAGTTTCCGAGTTTGAAAAGGATCGTATTCAAAATTATTTTGAATACCAACCGGAAGTTCATGTAGTTTACAATGGTATTTCCGGACTTTTCTTTGCCGAACCGTTCGAAGCCCATAAATATTTGGTAAAGGACTCATACGGGTTACCTGAAAAATTTATCTTTTTCCTTGGTAACACCGACCCTAAAAAAAATACAGAAAATGTTCTTCGTGCCGTTGTAAAGGTACTTGAGAATACTGAAAAAGATTTGCAGTTTGTAATCGCGGACTACGATGAAATCAAAGTCAGGAAACTCCTTAAGAGCTTGGGCAGAGAGTCGTTGTTGCATAGATTTGTATTCCCCGGGTATATCAAAAATGATGACCTGCCTTCCATATATCGGCTTGCTAAAGTCTTTTTGTATCCCTCTCTGAGGGAAAGTTTCGGAATACCCATTATTGAAGCACAAGCATGCGGTACACCGGTTGTAACCTCTAATACCTCTTCTATGCCTGAGGTGTCCGGAGGTGCATCACTTCTTGTAAACCCCGATAATTATGAGGATATAGCAGAAAAAACGATGCAAATTCTAACCGATGAGAATCTCTCTAAAAAGCTCTCTGACGACGGCTTGAAAAACGCATCACGCTTTTCGTGGAAAAAAACTGCAGAGTCTACGATAGATATTTATAATTTGATTTTAGAAAAATCATAAAGGTTTTATATATTAACATATTCTAATGTGGACCTTTTTCTACTACGATCTGAATTAATCTACATGTTTGCATCCTACGCGGCTAAGTCCGCTCTGCTTACTATTTTGTTCACCGCATGCGTCTTTACAGACGCTATGGCACAGGTGCCTCATTTGGTATCTGAAATTGAAGCAGCTGAAAGCTCCGAGGTTGTCCAAAAACTTAGGGAGCTGGCCTGGGATAATTATGAAGCTAACAGGGTATCAGAGATTCGCTTCGATATTGCCGATCAGGAAGTGCGTAACCGAAGGCTCGAATGGTTTAATGCCGTTAATTTTAACTACACCTACTATCCTCAATTTGTATCCGACCAGGAATTCAGAGACCAGTTCGGCCGATTCGGAATCGGCTTATCCGTTAATTTGGGCACGCTCGTACAAACTCCGGGGCGGGTTAGAATTGCACGGTTCGAACGATCGATTGCCCGTGAGGAAATCGAAATTCAGCGCAAGATGATTCAGAATGAAGTGGTACAGCGCTATGCTTTTTTTCTGCAAAGTGCGGAAAGGCTTCAGCTTCAGGCAGAAGCGGTGGAAAACTCAAAATCAACAGTGGATATGGTGCGCGACCGGTTTTCCCGCGGGGAAATCGATGTGGAACAACTTCAGCGAGCCGAAGAATTTCTGGTAAGTGACCGCGAACGTCTCATTATGGCCCGCACCGACTATTTTAAAGCCCGTTATGATGTGGAGGAGATTATAGGGGTGCCTCTGCAAACCTTATTCGAATAAGTAAATATGGATATCATCCAGTTTTTAAGAACGCTGTATAAAAACCTGCCGGTGCTCATCCTTCTGCCACTGGTTTCAGGCCTTATTGCCTTTGTTTTTGTGCAGAATCTTGAAAGTGAGTTCAGAGCCAGAGCCGTTATTTCCAGCGGATTTATTGAAGCCCAGAATACGCCGGGGCAGGATCGTGCTTTCAACCGGGATCAGCTAAACTTCCAGTATTCCAATCTGGTTGAACTTATCAACTCACGGCCTGTTTTCGACCTTATTTCCTATTCTGTTCTCAAACATGATATAGACAACCCCAATAACAGATTCCGCCGGTTTGGAAGTTATTATCAGGGGCTGGATGCACGTACGCGTCAGACAGTGAGCGACACGCTTGGATATCATCTCGATAATTACACCCAGCTCGATTATCAACGGGGTATCGGTAAGGTTGTGCTTGAGCTAATGCAGGAACAAGAGTTCGATTTTGAATCCTTGCAAAATATGATACGCATTAGTCGTCAGGGGCAGAGCGATTATATTCATATTCAAGTTGAAACTGAAAATCCGTATTTGTCTTCATTTATCGCCAACCAGTTTGCTATCCGTTTCATCAATTATTACCGGCTTAATCAGGATTTTTTGCTTGATTCCAATATTGAGTTTTACGTTGCTCAAGTCAGAGAGCGTGAACGAAGGCTTGAGGAGCGAACGGACAAACTTCAGGAATTTAAAGCAGAAAACAGTGTAACCAACCTTGATGAGCAAACAAGGGCTGTTATTCTTCAGGTTTCCGAACTTCAGATTCTTCGTCAACAAGAACTCAGAAACTACCGGGGCGCGGTTATTCTAATTGACAGCCTGAATGCAGCCTTGAGAGAAGGCAGCCCCGACATACGCGAAGGTCGCTTATCAGATTTAAATACCCGTATTTCAGCAGCAAGACAGGAAATTGCAACCCTGAACCGTCAGCGCGTAAATGCCCTGGTTATCGGCGACGATCAGCGGGCTGAAGAGCTGGACAACCGCATTGAGCAACGAAGAGAAGAATTAAATGAGTTCTTTCTGTCCTATAATGAACAAGGTATTGCTGATCCCCGAATATCAAGGCAGGAGCTTATAACTCAACGGCTTGTGCTTACCGTTGAAAAGGAAAATGCACGGCAGGCCATCGATCTGCTGAGTATTGAGCTTGAGCGGCTTGCCGATGTTATCCGTGATTATGCCCGGCTCGAAGCTACCCTTGATACCATCACGCGGGAAGTTGATTTGGCCGAACGGGAGTACCTGAACATGCTTGACCAGCTAAACCGGTTTCAGCTTATGCAGCAGTCGCAGAGCAGCGGCTCGCAAATGACCCTGCATGAACGGGCCCTGCCGCCGGTCGATCCTATGCCTTCCAAAAAGATACTGATTGTGCTCATAGTGGCATTCGGAAGTTTTGGGTTTGCGCTGGTTTCAATATTTGTGATCGAGTACTTCGATCTTACGATCAAAAATGCCAAACAGCTTGCCAACCGTATCAACAAGCCGGTGTATGGTATTTTGCCTCAGCTGAAAGCTGACGAACTCGATATAGCCGAACTCTTCACAAAAACTCCGAAAGGTAAAATTGAGTGCGTAACCGTATCGCTTATCAGGCTGCTCAGGTACAATATTCTTTCGCTTCTTGACGGTAAAACCATGCTCATTACGAGCAGTATGCCGAATACGGGCAAATCGTTCGTTACCATACTGCTTGCTTATGCCGTGGCCCAAACCGGCCGTAAAGTGCTAATTATTGATACCAATACACGCGATTCCCAAGTCTCGCATCAATTTGATGCCGTGCCTACGCTTATTCCGTTCTTGCGCGCAGATTTGATGCTCAACGAGTGCATCACCGAAACCGCTCATCCCAATATCCAGATTATCGGATGTGAGGCCACTAATCAGTCGGTAAGTGAAATCGCCCGGGCCGACAAAATACAGACGGCCATGAACCGCGCCGAAGAGGCCTATGACGTCGTGCTTATAGATTCCACGCCCATGATCAAGCAGAACATCGCACGTGAACTACTTCCGTTTGTTCATTCTGTTACGATGGTATTTTCTGCTGGAGAAGTTATCAATAATGTGGACACATCTATTGTGAACGAGCTGAACCAGCACGATATCTCGTTTGAAGGAGTGGTTCTGAATAATGTTGAACTTGAGGAAGTGGAGCAAATCTACGGTGAGATCGAAAAAGACCGGAATTTTATGCAGAAAGCTATGAAGCAGATTTTCCGCGGGAATATTAAAGGAGCTTTCAGGCGAAGGAAAAATGTCAATATCTCAAACGGGAATATTCGCCATAACGGCAGCGAAGAAGAAATCGAGACCAGAGACTCCCGATAACAGGCGTACCGACTAATACGATTGAATGATCTCATCTGTAATCATCACAATACTCATCGCGGCGCAGGCTGTCGTAGCCTTTTATTTGTTGTTACCGGTGTGGATCAATCTTGCGGCCTGGCTGTTTCCGGTAAGCGAGGCCGATCTTGCGGAACAGTACGGAGATCCGGGTATCCGGGAGGCGCATCAGGATGAAATCCCGTTTGCGTGCGTCATCACCTCGTACCA
>PXDL01000580.1 GCA_003566395.1 Balneolia bacterium
ATTTCGAAAAACGGCATATTGAAGCCCGGAATTTGCATATCCTAACCGAATTTGCCGAACAGGAGCTGAAAAACTGATGACGGTTTCTCTTCGCATTGATATTCTTTCGGTTGTGCCCGATATGCTTCACAGCCCGCTGAATCACAGCATCATCCACAATGCCCGCGAAAAAGGACTTGTTGACATTCAGGTGCATAACCTGCGGGATTACTCAACGGATAAGCACCGGAAAGTGGACGATTACCCGTTCGGAGGCGGAGCCGGGATGGTGTTAACACCGCAGCCGGTTTTCGACTGCTACGAGGCACTTATCTCGCAGCGCGATTATGACGAGTTTATCTTCATGACGCCCGATGCGCCGCAATACACCCAGCGGGATGCCAACATGCTCTCCACCAAAAGCAATATCATGATTTTATGCGGGCACTACAAAGGTGTGGATCAGCGCATCCGGGACGAACTCGTTACAGCCGAATACAGTATCGGTGATTATGTGCTTTCGGGGGGTGAAATTGCGGCCCTTGTGGTTGCAGATTCGGTAGCGCGTCTTATTCCGGGAGTACTCGGAGATGCAGAAAGTGCCTTAAGCGATTCTTTTATGGACGATCTGCTTGATGCACCCCTATATACCCGTCCTGCTGAGTTCAGAGGATTGTCGATACCGGAAATTCTCCGGTCCGGAGACCACAAAAAAGTGCGTGAATGGAAGCTCAAAATGAGCGAAGATAAAACGAAAACCATTCGCCCGGATCTTTATAAACTATATTTGAATAACCAATAAGCATTAACAGGCAAAATAATGGAAAAGCTGAAATTAGTAGAGCAAACCCAGGTAGGTGAAATGCCGGCGTTTAAACCAGGCGATACGGTAAATATTCACTATCGAGTGCGTGAGGGTGAAAAAGAGCGTATTCAGCAGTATGAGGGTGTTGTGATAAATATGCGCGGTTCTTCTGCCAACAAAACCTTCACCGTACGCAAAATATCCAGCAACGTAGGGGTTGAGCGTATTTTCCCTCTCTTTTCTCCTTTTATCTCCAAGGTTGAGATTAAGAAGCGCGGTAAAGTGAGAAGAGCCAAACTGTTTTACCTTCGTGCACTGCGCGGTAAAGCCGCCCGTATTCGTGAAAAAGCAAGAGCTACGCCTACTGCAAGCAAAGCCTGACAAGCGGCTGTTCTTTTACGACAATAGCTGAGGGTTTATAATCTTCAGCTATAGCACAACCGGGTTTTACCAACGTTTTTGTGTGGCCACCTCTTTAAGTAGGGGTGGCCTTTTGTTGTTAATCCCGATTGGAATGAGAAAAGCAATGCCGGCTCATTCTTCAACTAATTCGGTTTCACCTGATTCTTCTTTTTGCTGAAACCAGCGCCCTACTTGTGCAAGACGGCGAAAAAAACGTACGCCATAGAGCAGCGTACCGGCAGACACAACAATCCAAAGCGACAAGCTGATCAGTGAACGGGACTCTTCGGTTTCAAGCCATACAAAAAAGGCTGACATACCGTTTAGGAAAAAAATCAGACTGAAGAGGACCGAAACCAACACGATTATCCAGCCTCTCCGTGCTATTCGCTTTCCTGCTTCTGCATAGTTGCTTTGCCGGACTTGTTCAAAATCTTTTTCAAAAACAAAAGGCCGTGCATAATGCAGGGCTTTACGTGCTTCATCTTTCATCATTCTAAATCTGACGGTCTCCTGAAAAAAGGCCCGAATCATTGTACTCCGGGCCTCACATGTTCATCCCACACGTTAACCGGCATCACTTAAATTTGATCTCGATTTTTTCCGTGGGCTCACCGGTTGCGTTGCGAATCGAAATCTGCTGTGCGGTACGATTCGCAATTTCCTTAAGAGCTATAGCCGCCCTTGATAATTCCTTTTCAGCGACGGCAGGTTTACCTTCATCAGAGCCTTCACGAACCGACTGCTCCAGCGGAACTTCTCCCAGAAACGGCACTTGCAGCTTCTCGGCCAGATTACGCGCGCCGTCTTTACCGAAAATATGATATTTACGGTCCGGAAGGTCGGGCGGTGTGAAGTAGGCCATATTCTCCACAATCCCAAGCACCGGCACATTTACTTTGTTAAACATCGCCACTCCTTTTCGGGCATCGTCGAGGGCAACATCCTGAGGCGTGGAAACAATTATGGCACCGGTAAGCGGGACAGTTTGAACGATAGTTAGCTGAATATCGCCGGTGCCGGGAGGCAGATCCATCAGCAGGTAATCAAGTTCGCCCCATTCGGCTTCGCTCAGAAACTGTTTTACCGCACTTGATACCATCGGACCGCGCCAAACAACCGCCTGATCCTGATCAACGAGCATACCCATTGAGAGCAGCTTCACACCGTACTTTTCGATCGGGATAAGCTTACGGCGCGTATTAATGTTG
This sequence comes from Balneolia bacterium, assembly GCA_003566395.1. GTDB lineage: Bacteria > Bacteroidota > Rhodothermia > Balneolales > Cyclonatronaceae > Cyclonatronum. The sequence continues at coordinate 2,398 of PXDL01000580.1, forward strand.
GGCCGTTCACGCACGTTAAACATGGTCGGGATGCTTGGACCGTAAATATCGGTATCCACAAGCCCTACCTTCGCACCGGTTTGTGCAAGCGCTACAGCCAGATTCACCGTAATCGTGGATTTTCCAACACCACCTTTACCCGAAGCGATTGCAATAATATTTTTAACGCCCGATAAGGCATCGTTTTCGGTTTCTTTAATTTTTTTACTCTGCTGAACTTTCGAACTCATCCGGGCATCGACCTGAGCTTCTTCGTCCACAAGGTGTTTGATGGCGTTTTCGCAGGCCCGCTGAATTTCATCTTTCATCGGGCAGGCAGGTGTGGTCAGATTGACCGTAAAGGCTACGTTTTTGCCTTCAATTTCAACATCCTCAATCATATTGAGTGTTACGAGGTCCTGGCCGAGATCGGGATCAATAACATTTCCGAGTGCTTCGAGTACCTGTTCTTGCGTAATAGACATAAAGTTCTGAATTCTTTAAATAATCCTGTAATGGTTGACTCTGTATCGCTAATCCAATACTATCACGATGCAAAGTAAGCATCTATTATGAAATAAAGTTGAACCAATAGCAACGCCGGACCGGCCTGCTGCTGTTCCAATAAAAAACGGTTATCTTATCATCCTTCATCCATCTACATACCCGTGGGTATAAAAACAATTTCTATACTTGGCTGCGGCTGGTTTGGCCTTCCTTTGGCTGTTCGCCTTATTCGCTCCGGATTTCAGGTTAACGGTTCCACAACCACGCCGGAAAAACGAAAGAATCTCAAGGAACAGGGTATATCAGACTACCTCATCACCCTGAATCCCGGCCTTCATGCCCAGCCTGATGCCGGGTCGTTTTTCGATGCCGATGCCGTTATCCTCAACATACCGCCCGGGCGCAAAGACCCGCATGCCGCATCCCGCTACCGTTTAATGATGGATAACCTGCTGCCTCACCTAACCTCTTCTCCGGCGAGTTTACTCATCTTTATAAGCTCAACTTCGGTGTACGCTGATTCCGGGAAAGTGGTATTTGAAGATGATGCGGGCAAAGGGAACCTTCGCACATCAGGTAAAACATTGCTGGAAGCAGAGCAGAATTTCATGAAGCGCTCCGAATTTGATACCACCGTCCTGCGCTTCGGCGGACTTTACGGCAACGAGCGTCATCCGGCCCGCTTCCTTGCCGGCCGAACCGGCTTACCCAACCCCGAAGCTCCGGTTAATCTTGTGCATCTTGAAGACTGCATCCGCATAACGGAACGGATTCTACGTAAACAGGTGAAAGGCGATGTTTTCAATGTGGTAAGTGATGAGCATCCGAACCGGAAAACCTATTACACCGAATGCGCCCGGCGTATGGGCCTGAAGAAGCCCGAATTTAATCCGCCCGCCCCCGATGACACCTGGAAACAAGTCAGTAACCGGCACCTGAAAGAAACCCTGCAGTATGAGTTCAAATACAAATCTCCTTACGACGGATATTGATAAGTCCCGGCATTCCAGGGTACTTTAAACTTTATATGAATGGGGAATTGCCAAACCGTTGCAACATTCTTATATTAGTTGCAACCTAAATATTTGAAAGTTTTGCAGGCGTAGTTATGGCACAGGGAAAAAAACATATCGTCTGGTTCGGGATGAAAGTATCTCCCCAGGAAAAGGAAAAAATCAAAAAGCTTGCGCGCGTTCGCGGCACTTCCCAGAAAGAGGCCGTAATGAACCTCGTAGAAAGTGAACTTGTGGCTTACGAAGCCGAAAATACGGCTCAGAAAAACAAGCTCACGCGTTATGCAGGGGTTCTTGAAGGAAAAGAAGATCTTTCCGTAAACAAAACCTACCTCGCCGGCTATGGCCAAGACCATTCTCGTTGATACCGGCCCTTTGGTGGCTTTTTTCAACCGGAACGATCAGTATCACACTTGGGCAGTGGATGCGTTTACCGAGCAAAGCTGTACGCTTCTGACCTGTGAAGCCGTGATTTCCGAAGTGGTGTTCATCACCAAAAACGATGGGCGCGTAACGGAGGCGTTGTCCGGAATGATACGGGACGGCTTTCTCCAAATTCATAACGCACTCGGCGAAGCCCCTCTCGAAATTATTCAGATGGTTGAAAAGTACAGCGACCTTCCGGGCTCGCTTGCCGATTTATGTCTGGTTTGGTTGTCTGAAAAGACTGAAGGAACACCTATACTGACCCTCGATTCCGATTTCCATATATCCCGCAACGCGAAGGGAAACCCGCTATCGTTTCGCTTACCTGAATGAAGCAACAACGGGAGTACTACATTCGTCTTGGAACCGGAAAGTTCCGTTTCGCAATCCACCTGAGCCGATATGATATTTCCTTCCTTAACGAGAATTCTCTCTATTTCACTTTACCAGTCTCGCATCAGTTTTGAGGACGAAAGCATCATACATGCCGACGGCAAGCAGCCGTGTGCAGAGGTTCTTCAATATGCAGGTAATTTATCGTATTCCGGGAAACCGCTAAGACGCTTAAAAACAGCAAGATTACACGGGCGGAATCAGGACTCTGAAATGGTACACAATGCTTGAAAACGGGTGTTGCCTGCCGTATATTTAGAGTTCGGGGTAAGTGCTGCACGGCCAGCTCCCTCTGAACTCCGTCAGGACCGGAAGGTAGCAGCGGTAGGAGGTTGTAGCGGCGCGATGTGGTTAGCTTACCCCGTCTTTTTTTATCCCCCTGTACAACATGTCACCCCCGCCTCTCCGGGTGAGCTTTTTGAAAGCAAAAATCAAGACTTCTCCCCCCTGAATCTCCTATACCTGCTCCGTCACTTTTTCAAGATGGGCCGCTATCGTGTCGGCATGTACAATGGAGTTTTCGATAAACCATTTACTGGTATTCAACCCGCCGCAGACCACCCCGGCCAGATAGACCCCTTTCCGTGAACTTTCCATCGTTTCAGGATTGAATTGCGGGGTTCGGTAGCCGTCGTCTTCAAATTCAAGATTCAGCATTTCGAGCAGGTGATAACTCGGTTCGTATCCGGTCATTGCCAGAACAAAATCGTTAGGGATGCGCACTTCGCCCCCGGGCGTGGCAAGAACCACTTCATCCGGACGAATTTCTTCCACCCGGCTGTTGAACCAGCAGCGAATCGCGCCCTCCCTGATACGATTCTCGATATCGGGACGCACCCAGTATTTCACTCCCGGCTTCAGGTCGGGTTCCCGGACCACCATGCTGACGGTTGAGCCGCAGCGGTAAGTTTCAAGTGCCACATCAACAGCTGAGTTTCCCCCACCTACCACCAATACGTTGAGCCCGGCATAAGGATGAGGTTCATCATAATAATGCTTTACTTTAGGCAGCTCTTCACCCGGCACATTCATTTTATGAGGGATTCCGTAAAATCCGGTCGAGACTATAATTTTTTCCGCCCTATAGGTCGCTTTATCCGTTTTGACGGTAAACCGACCGTCTTCACCCTCTACCTGATGCACTTCTTCGTACACTTTTACCGGAAGCTTATAGGCTTCTTTAACCCGCCTATAGTACTCGAGCGCCTCTCTTCGTGTTGCTTTAACGCCGTGAGAAATAAACGGAACACCGCCGATTTCCAGCCGGTCGGAAGTAGAAAAAAAGGTCATGTTGGTCGGGTAGTGAAATACGGAATTCACCAAACAGCCTTTTTCAATGATGATGAACGGGATGTTCTGTTTTTTGAGCGCAATGCCGCAGGCAAGGCCGATTGGTCCCGCCCCGATAATAATTACCATAGCTTTTTTTCAGGGTGATGTAATCAGTTTCCGGTTGAACAGACCAAAGATACGAATCGTGCCTGAGAAGCGGGGCGGCGTTTATAAGATTACAGGGAACAGTATCAGAGATCAGAATCAGTGAACAGTCTGAAGGGATAAATGATATACCCGGAAGTTGTTATCTCACTAATTTACTTTGTGAAAATCATTCAAAA
>PXDL01000042.1 GCA_003566395.1 Balneolia bacterium
GACTCGGTCCAGACTATGCCGCCGCCCATTCCTCCCATCGTAAAAGAAGGGCGAATTACAACCGGAAGCCCGCCCAGCTCTTCGGTGATTTCCTTGGCATCCAGCATCGATTTTGCCGTTCGGCTGCGGCACTGATCAATTCCGATCTCTTCCATAAGATCACGGAACTGCTGCCGGTCTTCGGTAATATCGATAGCTTCAATATCCACGCCTATGATCTCTATCCCCATTTTTTCCCAATATCCTCGGTGCTGAAGGTCGCGGGCAAGATTCAGGCCTGTTTGACCCCCCATAGTGGGAAGTACTGCATCAATCTGCTCTTTCTCGCAGATTTCCATAATGGAATCGATGGTGAGCGGTTTCAGATAAATGGAATCGGCCATGATGGGGTCGGTCATGATGGTGGCCGGATTTGAGTTGATCAGCACCACACGGTATCCTTCTTCCTTAAGCGAGCGGCACGCCTGAGTGCCGGAGTAGTCGAACTCACAGGCCTGACCGATAACAATGGGGCCTGAGCCGATAATTAAAACCGTGTTTATATCGTCGCGACGTGGCATGGATCAGTTTTTGATTAGGTAAGGATTGATGTGAGAGGAAAAGCCGGCAGTTTTAGCCGGAATGTTCCATCATGGAGAGGAATTCATCAAATAAATAGCGGGAGTCGTGCGGGCCGGGAGAAGCTTCGGGATGATACTGCACGCTGAAGGCTTTTGTGTTTTTGAATCGAAGTCCCTCAACCGAATCATCATTTAGATTGATATGGCTGATTTCAGCTTTTGAGGTGTCCACCGCCTCCCGGCTTATCCCGAATCCGTGGTTTTGCGTGGTGATTTCCACCAGGCCCGTTTTCAGATTTTTGACAGGCTGATTGGCTCCGCGATGGCCCACAAACATTTTCTCGACGGAAATGCCTTCTGAAAGCGCCATTAACTGATGACCCAGACAAATGCCGAAAACCGGGCGTCCGTCGTTCATTATCCGTCCGACAGTTTCCGTGGTATAGGTGACGGCTCGCGGGTCGCCCGGACCGTTTGACAGAAAAAAACCGTGCGGATTCCAGGATGAAATCTCCTCAAAGGTTGTGCGTGCGGGAAACACGCGCAGGGTGCAGCCACGGTCGATCAGTTGGCGGAGAATGCTGAGTTTCACCCCGTAATCGATCACCGCAACCCTGAAACGATTGTCTTCCGAGGCCATAGTTTGCGCTTCGGCTCGCGTGGCTTTGGTTGCCAGTTCAAGCCCTTCCATCGGAGCCCAGTTTCGGGCGCGCTCCACCAACTCGTTGGGTGATTCGTATTCGGAGGAGATTACGGCGTTCATCACCCCTTTATCCCTGATATGACGCACCAGCGCCCTGGTATCGATTCCGGTAATACCGGTAATACCGTGATGTTTCAGGTAGCTTTCGAGGTCGCCCTCGGCGGTTTGATTACTGTATTGATGCGAAAACGCGCGAACAATAACCCCGGATACCATGGGTTTTCGGGCTTCGTCCCAGTCGGGGTGTACGCCATAATTCCCGATATGCGGGTAGGTCATCATCATAAGCTGCCCGTAATAACTGGGGTCGGTAAATATTTCCTGATAGCCGGCCATACTGGTATTAAAACAGAGTTCGCCGCCGGTTGTGCCGCCGCGGCCGATCAAATGTCCCTGGTGAACGGTTCCGTCGGATAGGGCGAGAAAAGTTTTCATAGGGTGATAGTGTGATGTGATTCAGGCGTTAACAGGAAAGAGGGCTGAGGGATGAATGCAGATCAAAAAAAATCCGACTACCTTAAAAAAGGGTCGGATTTCAGGAAAACAGATAATTTCGGGTATCGGGGACTCGGCCGGGGTCATCTCCTTAAAACAGTGCATAGATGAACGGGGCCAGAGCGGTATTGCTGGTAACTACAATGAGCAGGCCGAGCGCCAGTAACACAAAAACGATGGGCATCAGCCAGAACTTTTTGCGGATTCTGAGAAACTCCCAGAACTCCTTAACTATACCTACTTTACTCATGAAGCTTACAGCAATGTTTAAAATTCAGATTAGATAAATATAACGACTTTCCGCTTAATTGTGAATGCGGAAACCGAATTTCCTCCGGTTTTCTGTCCGGGCGGGGCATCGATTAAAGCACGCAGGACAAAAAACATTCACCAATAAAAAAGCCGGCCCTGCAAGAAGGCTGGCTTTCTGATCACGAAGGCATTAGTCCATGTAAGGATAGCGCCAGTCAACCGGTGGGTTGAAGTTTTCTTTGATGGTGCGCGCCGACAGCCAGCGAAGCAGATTTTGCATGCTTCCGGCTTTGTCGTTGGTTCCTGAGGAGCGGGCACCGCCGAACGGCTGCTGATTTACGATGGCACCGGTAGGCTTGTCGTTGATATAAAAATTCCCGGCCGCGTAGCGCAGCTTCTCAGCCATGTGAACAAGCGCGTTCCGGTCTTTGGCGAAAATTGCACCGGTAAGTGCGTAGGGTGAAGTGGTATTACAAAGTTCGAGGGCTTCCTCGAGTTTTTTGTCTTCATAGACATAAATAGTGAGCACCGGGCCGAAAATCTCTTCTTCCATGGTTTTGAATTTCGGATTGGTGGTCACAATCAAAGTTGGCTCAACGAAATATCCGGTAGAGTCGTCGTATCCGCCTCCGGCAATGATATCCGCCTCATTTGAAGACTTGGCGAAATCGATGTATTTGGTGATGCTTTTAAACGCCTTTTTATCGATGACGGCTCCCATAAAATTGGAGAAATCTTCCACATCACCCATTTTAACGTCTTTAACCTCGGCAAGCATGCGCTTGCGAAGATCATCCCACAGTGAGGCGGGAACGTACATGCGGGATGCTGCGGAACATTTTTGGCCCTGATACTCAAACGCCCCGCGAACAGCGCCTGTGCATACTTCAGCATTGTCGGCGGTGGGGTGAACAAAAATGAAATCTTTGCCTCCGGTTTCACCTACAATACGCGGATAGCATTTATATTTGCTGATATTTTTGCCGATTGTGCCCCACATATGCTGAAACGCACCGGTTGACCCGGTGAACTGAAGTCCTGCAAAGTTTTCGTCTGCAAACACCGGATCGCCAACTTCCGGGCCGTCGCCGGGCAGAAAATTGATAACGCCCGGAGGCATACCGGCTCGCTCGAGGGCTCTCATCACAAAATAATTGGAGTAAACGGAGCTCGTGGCAGGTTTCCAGAGTACGGTGTTTCCGCACAGGGCCATGGATGTCGGCAGGTTTCCGGCAATGGCGGTGAAGTTGAACGGCGTTATGGCAAACATGAAACCCTCAATGCCCCGGTACTCCACCCTGTTCCAGGTTTCGGCCGGTGAATAAGGCTGATCCGACATGATTTTTGTAAGGTAGTATGCGTTGAAGCGAAAGAAATCCGCAATTTCACCCACGGCCTCAATTTCCGACTGATGCGGAGTTTTGGATTGACCAAGCATGGTTGCTGCGTTCATCTTGAACCGCTCCGGGCCGGTAATGATGTCGGCGGCTTTAAGCAATATGGATGCCCGGTGTTCCCACGGCATGGAGGCCCATGATTCCCTCGCTTCCAGCGCGGCTTTGATAGCCAGATCGACCTCTTTCTTTCCTGCTTTGTGCACAATACCCAGTTTATGCTTGTGATTATGCGGCATTACAACATCCTGGGTGTTGCCGGTTTTATATTCTTTTCCCCCGATAATTACAGGAATTTCGATCTCCTGTGAACGCAGCTCTGTAAGTGCTTTTTTTAATTTGTCGCGCTCCGGAGTTCCCGGTGCGTACGACAGATAAGGTTCGTTTTTTGGTTCCGGAACTTGAAAATACGCTGTAGACATAAATACTCCTGGTCGGATTTTAAGTGAACAAGAAGGCTTGGAAAACCTTCAATAATTTGAATGTGAAAAAATGTATATGAAACCGCTTTTCTAAAGCATCTAAAGCGGTATTGGCTTGTGGCTGTTAAAATAAGGGATACGGCATAGAATAGATATCCTAAATCCGTGATGTCGATTCATTCCGGCCGGGCGGTAATCTGCCAGCTATCACCGGCGGCATCATGCGTAACCTGTAAAACATGCGGCCGGCAACAGGTCTGACAATCTTCCACATACTCTTGTGATTCACCCTGCGACGGATCAATGAAGGTATGGTTTTCACTCCCGCACCATTCACAATGGAAAACCCCGTCTTCTATTTGACCGGATATGCTCATGATATTGGATGTATAGATTGATTTCTGAGTTACATGAATGGTAACAAAAGCAGTGCCTCTATCATGCCCGAAACTTAGCGTGTTTGCAGTTAGGCTTCAATCAGTTCTCAGAAGTGAACTCCCATTCCCCGTCTTCTCCATACAAGCTTTAACATGAAGCGAAACATAAGATTACACCTCGTGCGTTTAATTCTAATAATAACGTTATATTTTTGTGCTGTATAAATATTATTGTTCAAACAACGGCTCAGCACAAAGATCTTATTTTGCCTCCCTGGCAAACGAAAACATTGCACGTATTTATTCGATCTGTTTAAGATGGCTTTGATAAACCAGGGATTTTGGTCGTATTCAACGCCGGAACAAAAATGAAACCGGAGCATAGCCTATCTATTCGAGGATTTCAGTTTTGTGACAAGGCAGAAGACGGGCAAAAGAACGGTTTAGCAAAGCCTTCTACAAGCGGGCGTAACACTGGAAGTTATTTTCAAATAATCTATTATGACTGAAGAAATCATTAAGAATATATCAAAAGATGAAGAAGGCAGCATCGCCGAGGCGGCCTGTCATCCCGATGAAATTGGGCTAAAAAGCTTTTTTTTGGGTCCGCAGGCAGAAAACGGCCCCTGGATTCAGGAAATTATGAACGACCTGTTTGATGCGTGGTTCGAGTGGCGACGGGCGCTTTATCCCGAAGACGGACCCGCCATTTCAGAAGCCGATCGCCAAACGCCGGAGTTCATTCGCAGTCAGGATGAAATCCGCGGGCACGTTCTGGAACTCATGGGGCGACTGCAGAATGAAGTTCCAAGTTTTTCACCGCGTTATATCGGCCATATGCTTACCGAAGTATCCATGCCGGCGCTTTTGGGTCATATCATCACGCTGCTCTATAACCCCAATAATATTTCCGGTGAATCGTCCCGTGTAGGTATTGTCATAGAAGATGAGGCCGTTCGCGAGTTGCTCCGGATGATCGGTTACGACCGGACTGCGAGTTCAGGCCATTTCACGTCCGGAGGAACCATAGCCAATATCGAAGGGGCGTTGAGGGCGCGCGACCGTTTTGCCAAATGGCTGGCTGCCGGCGCGGTGAACCGCAAATATGGCGATAAAAGATTCAATATGTTTGAATCCGGTCTTATGGGCTGGGATGCGTTCGATGCGCTTCGTTTTGAGTACGAACTTTCGGATGAAGATATGCGCGATTACCACATTTTGCGCGGAAATCCGGTGCATGTGTACCGGAACCTGAATCAGGTATTCGGAACTGATTACGCCGGACCCGTGGTGTTGGTGCCTCAGAATAAGCACTACTCATGGAATAAAGCCGTCGATATTTTGGGATTGGGAGAAGAAGCTTTTCTGGGCATCGAAACGGATGAGCAGGGGCGCATGTGTATGGATTGTTTGCGTGAGGTCCTTCAGAATTGCTGGAAAAGACAGCGTCCTCCTATGCTTGTAGTATCTGTAGCCGGTACTACTGAACTTGGTGAAATGGACCCCATTCATGAGGTGCAGGAAGTACTCGATGAATTTGAGCGCGAGCGTGGCTGGCATATCTGGCATCATGTGGATGCAGCCTATGGCGGGTTTCTGTGCTCGGTGGACCGCGAATCCGAAGTTGTCTCGAAAAACATGGCGGCAGCACTTGATGCTATCGGGCGGTCAAACTCGGTAACCATCGATCCGCACAAACTGGGGTACGTACCGTATGCATCCGGAGCTTTTCTGTGCAGGCTTAAGCGGGAATATTACTACAGAAAGTCTATAGCGCCTTACATCAACTTCAGCGGTGCAATGGAGCGCGGACCTCAAACCATAGAAGGTTCACGATCTGCGGCCGGAGCCGTCTCCACCTGGCTCACGGCAAGAACCATCGGTCTGGGGCCGGAAGGCTACGGAAAAATACTTGAACGCACAATTCGCTCGCGCATTAAGCTGGAAGCCATGATGCGCAATACGGACGGCCGTATTCGTATTTTTCCCCATGCAGAGACCAATATTATCACTTTTTGCGTGGCGCGAAAGGGTGAAGCCCTGGGCAAAACGAACAAGCGCCCACTTGGCATTTACGATGCCTTTGCCCCGGATGAAAACCATGATTTTTTCGTCTCAAAA
>PXDL01000565.1 GCA_003566395.1 Balneolia bacterium
ATTGTTTCATCGGTTTCCGTACAACCGGAAACCCGCCCACTTCGCTTTTTCCGTCTATAACTTCTTCATTTGCAAGCACGGTTCCAAGCTCGGGACACCAATTAACGGCAACATCAGCCTGGTACGCCAAACCTTTTTCATAGAGCTTAAGAAAAATCCACTGTGTCCATTTAAAATAATCAGGTGAAGTAGTGTTGATCTCCCGATCCCAGTCGTAGGAAAAGCCGAGTGCTTTTAGCTGACGCCGGAATCCTTCAATATTTTTTTCAGTAGTGATGCGCGGATGTGTACCGGTTTTTACAGCATACTGCTCGGCCGGTAGCCCGAAGGCGTCCCATCCCATCGGATGAAGTACATTGAAGCCGTTCATGCGCTTGTATCTCGCGATGATATCCGTAGCCGTATATCCCTCGGGGTGACCCACATGAAGCCCGGCACCGCTCGGATAGGGGAACATATCCAGCACGTAATATTTCGGACGGGATGTATCTGAGTCGCTTGTCTTAAAGGTCTTGTGTTTATCCCAGTATTGCTGCCATTTCGGCTCAATAGCCGAGGGGGTATAATCACTCATGGATTTTAACTCTGTAATAGGTGTGTTTCGGTTTGGCCGATTTCTCAGAAGGCTTTGCAAGGCCGGTATTTTTCCTCCGGGGTTGAATACAACCAAAATATCTGGTTGATCAAAGTCTTCTTTCGTTGAATAAACCCGCAAATATAAGGAATCACAGGTGCAAGTGCCGTGAACGAACGAAATTATTCTGTTTTATGAACGAAGTAGTTATTTTTGCCCTTCTGCAATAATGCGCTATTATTGGCGACTCATCCTTTAACAGATACGGTTTCGGACCTGCAATTATGCCGTTGCAGTACGGATAGCCGCTTTCTGCCTGAAAACGAAACCCGGTGCATGCTGTACTCTTTTTTTGCCTTACTCGCACTTTTTATTATTACAACGCTCACGCGCACCGTACTTCTGTCGCGAAGAGAAAAAGTTACGGCCGATTTCAGAGAGGTAAAGGTCCGGCTTCATGAGGCTGTGGAGCGGCTGAGCCGGGCTATTCAGTTTAAGACTATCTCCCGCCAGGACGCTCATAAAATAGACGGGGAAGAGTTTAAAAAAATGCATGCTTTCCTCGAAGAGGCTTTCCCAAATGTGCACCGCTCTCTAAGTAAAGAAATTATCAATCACTATAGTTTGATGTTCACCTGGGAGGGTAGCAACCCGGATCTTAAGCCGGTTATGCTCACCTGTCATCTTGATGTGGTGCCGGTTGAACCCGGTACCGAGCAGGATTGGGATCATCCGCCGTTTCAGGGGAAAATTACCGATGAATATATTTACGGCCGCGGCACCATGGATGTGCAGTCCGGGGTTATGGCAATTCTTGAGGGAGCTGAAGCTTTGTTAGAGCAGGGATTCAGTCCCGAGCGTACCATCATACTGGGATTCGGCCATGATGAGGAGATCGACGGTGAATTCGGAGCCAGCGAAATCGGCCGTGTACTTCATGAGCGTGGCACCGAACTTGAGTTTTTGCTGGATGAAGGTCTGCCCGTAGTAGAAGAACTTATCGAAGGCATTAAATGCCCGGTAGCGCTGGTGGCTATCGCCGAAAAAGGCTACCTGAGCCTGGAACTAAGTATCGAGACCGAAGGCGGACACTCTTCCGTGCCTCAGGGAAAAACCTCTATCGCGCGCCTCGGCGAGGCTCTTCATCGTCTCGAGGAAAACCCGCTGCCTGCCAAATTCGACGGACTGGTCAAATCCACGTTTGAGTCGCTTTGCTCGGGTATGCCGCTTCCGCTTCGCTATGTTTTTGCCAATCTTTGGATGTTTAAAGGGCCACTGAAACGTTTTTTGGCGACCATTCCGGCGACCGATGCAGCGCTTCGTACCACAACCGCAACCACCATTTTCGAGTCGGGAGTGAAGGAAAACGTCATTCCCACACTTGCCAGGGCCGTGGTCAATTTTCGGATTCATCCAAACGACTCACTTGAAAGCGTCATCGAACACGTAAGGCGGGTTATTAATGATGATGCCATCAAAATTGAAAAGAAGTTCGGCTTTATCGAGCCTTCGCTTGTTTCTTCTGTGAAAAACGAGCCTTTCCAGCAGCTGTCCCGTTCTATTCGTCAGGTTTTTCCGGAAGTCGTGGTTGCTCCTTCCTTGATGGTCGGGGCCACCGACGCCCGGCATTACTCGGCCCTCACGCCCAATATTTATCGCTTTTTCCCGCTGCGTGCCGAGCAAAGCGACCTCGACCGCGTGCACGGAACCAATGAACGGCTATCAATCCAGAACTATGGCGAGATGATTCAGTTTTACGCCCGGTTAATGATCAATGCAGCGGCCGTGAATCCCCGTACATCAATTTCGGCCAATTTTAAGCCTGTTGATGAAATCAAGGATGAAAGAAAGGTAAAGGCGAGCTGAATCAGCTTTAATCAAGATTTTCGGGATCGGTCAGGCCTTTTTCATTGAGGTGCAGAATAATTTCATCATTGCTGATGTGCCTGAAATTTATATTATAGAGGTCTTTTCGCCGGTCTTTGAGCGGAGTAACCGTTCCGTTATGCCGGGTACGGCGAAGCACTTCAAGATCCACATCGGCTATGACAACCATCTCGGTATTTTCTTCGGAAATCGCCACAATACCGTCTCGTGAAAACGGAAAGTCCGAAGGTGTAAATATGGCCGATTGCGCATACTGAATATCCATGTTTGGAACCGACGGAATGTTGCCGACCGTGCCCGCAATAGCCACGTAAATCTGATTTTCAATAGCGCGAGCCTGGGCCGTAATCCGAACTCTGGTGAAGCCGTGTCGTTCGTCGGTGCAGTAGGGAACAAAAAGAATTTGCGCGCCATGATCCACCGCATAGCGTGCCAGTTCCGGGAATTCCACATCATAACAGATATTGATTGCTACACGTCCCCGGTCGGTGTCGAATACCTTTGGTTCGGAGCCGGGTTGCACCCCCCACCACTGACGCTCGGAAGGTGTTACGTGAATCTTGTACTGAGAGTCAATTTTGCCGTCGCGATGGAAAAGGTAGGAGACGTTGTACACGCGATCGTTTTCCAGGGTAAAATGTGAGCCGCCAATGATATTTACGTTGTAGCGTATGGCCATTTCATTGAAAAACTCCACATACTGGTCGGTGAAGCGGCCCAATTCCCGTGCGGCCGCGCCCGGTCGTTTTTCGCCCACAAAGCTTAGAAGTTGCGTAGTTAGTAATTCCGGGAAAAGGACGAAGTCTGATTTGTATTCGGATGCCACATCCACAAAATATTCTATTTGCTGGGCGAAATCGTCGAAGCTGGAGATTTTCCGCATCTTGTACTGTACGCAGCAAATACGCGCCGGAGACGAGGAGACTTTAAGCTTCGGAGCGGTGTGTTCGTACTCCAGGTTCACCCATTCCAAAAGCGTGGCGAAGTAGCTGGAATCCACATCGTCGGGCAGGTAATTTTTGATGATGCGCTTTACCGTAAATCCGTTTTTGAGCTGAAATGTCAGAACCGGGTCCTCCAGCTTTTTATCCATCACAGCATCCACATACTCGGATACACGCAGCTCGTCCTGAAACTTGTGATAGTTGGGCAATCTCCCGCCCACAAGAATTCGCTTCAGGTTCAGCTTTCGGCACAGTTCTTTTCGGGCTTCATATAACCGGCGTCCGATTTTCATGCCCCGATGTTCGGGATCAACCATAACCTCAATGCCGTAGAGGGTGTCCCCTTCATCGTCGTGGTTACGGATGTACCCTTCGTCGGCAATTTCATCCCAGGTGTGGTTCATCGAATATTCGTCCAGATCAAGGACAAGAGCGCTTGATGACCCTACGAGCTCATCATTCAAAAAAACACCGATCTGCCCATCCTGAAACTGATAAATCTGGCTTTCAAACTGAGATTTTGTAGTAGGATCCATATCCCCGAAACAGCGCTTCTGCAATTTCAGAAGAGCTTTGTAGTCTTTTTTGGTGAGGGGTCTTACTTCAATATTGTCAACAAGATCGGGGTTTACATTCATCGGGAAATTTATTTAGATGCTGGAAAATACAAGTTCAGGAAACGTGTGCAGTGTAGAGTCGGAAAACGCCGGCCGATAAAAAAGTGTTGTGAGTGCAAATTTGCACGGAATCAGCGGTTTAGGGCTGTTTCATAAATCAATGTGCTGATGCAGCTTTATCGGAAGGCTTCGGGAAAGCAGGAAACTTGGTCGTAATCATCGCCCAATCAAAAATGAAACCGCAGCACCCTGAAGCTTCGGGGTTTGGAAAATTTCAGTTTTTGACAAAGACCGGTTTTGCAAAGCCTTCTATCAACAAATGAATATACCGTTTAGATTCCAAAAATGAGCTGTTTTTCAGGCTCAACTAAAGATCGAATAAACTTCAGGGGTTGTAAATGCAAAGCTTTAAAGTCGGGATCAAATGCAAAGAGTTGCGGTTAGTCGGTCTTCTGTAGCCTTCCGATAGTCTATTCCCGTTGTTAGGAAATTGCATCTATTTTGATACTTTAAGATTGATCAATGTCAGAAAAAATCACAATCACTACAAGTTTCTATGCCGTACAAACGAATCGCAGCCATCGACCTGGGGACCAACTCATTTCATGCCGTAATTGTTGATATTCAGGCCGACGGGCGCTATGCAATCGTGGATGCGCTCAAAGAAATGGTTCGGCTGGGAAGAAATGGTGTGGGCAAGCCGCTCTCTCAGGAAGACATGCAGCTTGGGCTTGAAGCACTGAAGAAAATAAAACGCCTTTGCGACCACCGTGATGTGGAACAAATTATTGCATACGCCACTTCCGCGATACGGGAAGCTCCGAACGGCGGTGATTTCGTGCAGCTTGTAATTGATGAACTGGATTTTAAAATTCAGGCGATTCCGGGCTATAAAGAGGCCCAGCTAATCGGCCACGCCGTAATGCACGGAATGGCTCTCGGCGAAAGCACTTCGCTGGTGATGGATATCGGAGGCGGGAGCACGGAGTTTGTCATTCTCAACAATTCCGAATTTTATTACCTGGTCAGTCGGAAAATCGGGGTTTCGAGAATGACGGCAGATTACGTGAAAAGCGATCCCATCAAAAAAAAGGAAATCAAGGCTATATACGATCACTACAAGAAAGAGCTTACGATGCTTAACGGTCAGGTGGAGCAGTATAAGCCCGATACGCTGATCGGCTCTTCCGGTACCATGCAGAATATTGCCGCCATGATTGCCGCTCATAAAGGCCATGATGTGAGTCTGACCCTGAATGAGTTCGAATACACGGCAGACGATTTTTTTCAGTTCTATGAATCTTTCATCGGGTTGGACCGCAAGCAGCGTCTGAAAACCAAAGGACTGGATGATAAACGCGTTGATTTTATTATTCCGGGGCTGATTCTGGTCAAATTCGTGCTCGAGAAATATGGAATCAAAAAAATCAAGACGTCTGTACAGGCGATGCGTGAAGGCATCATTATAGCGTATATTAAGAATGAAATGAAAATCCTGGAGCTGCTGGCACAGTTCCCGGATACCAGACGCCGAAGTGTTTATGAATTGCTTAGAAAGTATCGCTGGCACGAGGAGCACTCCAAACACGTAGCCGGGCTTGCCCTCAAACTTTTTGACGATCTCCAACAATGGCATAAACTGGGGTATTCCGACCGGGAATTGCTCGAATATGCTTCGCTTATGCATGATATCGGCTACCATATATCAAATCGAAAGCATCACAAGCACTCGCTTTATATCATCACACATTCAAACCTGAAGGGGTTTACGCAGGAGGAGATTCAGGTGATGGCTCATGTTGCGCGCTATCATCGGAGATCAACACCTAAGAAAAGACATGCCCTATATGCCGCACTGCCCGAGCAACAGCAAAACCGGATATGTAAGCTTGCAGCACTGTTACGCCTTGCCGACGGGCTTGACCGAAGCCACTACCAAAACGTCATTTACCTGGAAACTGAAGTGAAAAGCAAGCTGAGCGTGCAGATTACAACAATGGCGGATCCTGAGCTGGAAATCTGGGGGGCTATGCGGAAACGCGAGCTGCTGGAAGAGATGATGCAGCGGCCGGTTGAGGTGGTCTCTGCCAATCACCCTTGATGAACCTGCCTGTGGCTTCATGTGATGAAGTGCCGCGAAAGGCAGTTACGGCTGTATTTCTTCAAGCGCCCGGAAAAAACTTTCCCAGGCAAGCGTAACACATTTCCGACGCGCGGGAAAATCGCTGATTTGAGCGAGAGCCGTCCACGGATGTTTTCTCAACCTTTGCGGGTCGGGTTCCGGGGTGTTGGGCTCGGTGAGTCGGATGACCTGTTTTTTAAGCGCGCGGGCTTCCTCAAGCGTGCGTCCACGGACAAAGCGGGCCAGAAAGGAGGCGGAAGCTCTGGACATCAGGCAGCCTTTAGCCTGGTAGCAAATGGCTTCAATAATTCCGCCCTCAACAATAAAAAACCACTGGACGCGGTCACCACAAACGGGATTGACGCCTTCAGCCCGGTGCGCATCGTCCCGAAGTTCTAATTGACTGCAATCCTGAAATGTGGTGTCACGGGCGGCTTCAATCAGGCTGCCCGTATAGAGAGAGGTGACCGACATAAGGTAGTGTCAGGCGTTACCGGGTTCGGGTTTCTCAGGCTTGGCCGGATGATCTTCTGAGGAAGGGGCGTCAGTGGGGGGTACGGACTCCGGAGCTTCCGTTTTGGTTTCACTTTGTGATTCGGCAGGCGGCTTCACCTCTGTGGACTTCGGCAGTTCGTTGGGCAGCAACCATTTTGCAAAAACCAACAACACGATGATGGCGGTTGAAATTGCCACATCAGCGACGTTGAAAATGTAGGGAAAGGAGGGATTCCCGCCCACAAGCGGCATCCAGCCCGGCCACACAAACTTGAAGTGGATGAAATCAACTACATGCCCCTGGAGCATTCCGCCGTATCCGCCCACAAAGCCCATATAAAAGCGATCCAGGATGTTTCCGAGGGCACCGCCTACAATCAGCCCCATGCAGAACATGAAGCCGACAGGGGCAAAGCGCATCACGCTGAGTGAGTACCAGACAATCGCACAGGTGGCTATAATAGCCACTATGCTGATCACCCAGGTCGGTGCCCAAGAGATACCCATCGCCATGCCGGGATTGGTGGTAAAATTGAGGGCAAGCCAACCTTCAACCAGTGTCTTTTGCTGGAGGTCGGGTGTGGTCCGGACCAGCGTTTTGGTCCACTGGTCGAGAATAATCACTACGGCCGCAACGGCGGTAAACCACGTGATTTTTTTGGTGTTTTCAGTCAAAAACAGGCGTGGTTACTTTTGCTTAAGTTTGGCTTCAATACTAATCTGTGTATGCGGAACGGCTTCAAGACGTCCTTTGGAAATCTTTTTGCCTGTTACTTTGCATACACCGTAGGTTTTATTGTCGATGCGTGTGAGAGCATCATCGAGGTAACGGATGAATTTTTTGGTGCGGTTGAAAAGCATGTAGGTTTTTTCGCGCTCCTGTGCATCCGTACCTGCATCGGCCATGTGAAACGAATATGCTGACTCATCGGATGCATTTTCGGTGCTTTCACGCAATGAAGACTGAAGCATTTCAAGGTCGTGCTCGGACTCTGATCTTTTTTTCAGAATAATTTCACGAAAATATTCGAGTTCTTCATCCGAATAGGGAGAAACTCTTTTTTGTACGTCGTTACTCATATTAATCTACCTGTGTAATCAATTCAATTTACGTTTAATGGCAATAGTTAAGTTTTTGTCATCAATTTCCCATTCTTTCACAAAATCATCATCATCGCCCTCCATCGCATTGATGATATCTTCAGACAAAGTTTCATCTTTGATATAGGCGGCCATGGAATCCAAAGCCTTTTGAACGATTTCATCACCCTGAACTGTAAGTCTGATGCGATCGGTTACATCGAAGTTTGCTTCTTTGCGCATATTCTGAACGCGGTTTACAATCTCTCGCGCAAGGCCTTCCTGAATGAGGGAATCTGTTAAGTTAGTGTCTGCAGCAACAGTAACGCCTTCCTCAGTTTCTACTTCCCAACCCTTGAGGCCGTCGCGCACTACTAAAATATCATTTTTTCCGAAGGAAACCTTTTCTCCGTCTATATCGAGATCAATGGTACCTTTAGATTCGTATTCGTTTATTTCTTCATTGCTTAGGCCGCTGATGCGCTGTGCGGCCGCTTTCATTTTCTTCCCGAGTCGTGAGCCCACCACCGGATAATTCGGCTTGGCGCTCTTGTGAACGATGCCGGAATCGTCATCCACATACTCCAATTCTTTCACGTTCACTTCATCCAGAATGATGTTTTTTACCCGCTCAACCGCTTCCCGGTGTTCAGGACTGTGCGTAGGCAGGATGATGCGCGCCAGGGGTTGACGTACATTTACAGAAATCTTGTTGCGGATGCGCAGCACCGTTGAGCTTATGATCCGGGCCTGCTTCATCCGGTATTCCAGCGCCTTATCGATCGAAGTCTCCTCCACGGTAGGATAAAACGAAAGGTGAACCGACTCTTCATCTACTTTATTAATAACATTGAGCTGACGATAGAGCCAGTCGCTGAAAAACGGTGCCAGCGGACTCATCAGCTTGGTGAGATTAAACAGGCACTCAAAAAGCGTCTGATAGGCCGAAGTCTTGTCAAGGCTTTTGCCTTCACGCCAGAAACGGCGCCGGCTGCGTCGGATGTACCAGTTACTAAGGTCTTCCACAAACTGCTCTATTTCACGGGCCGCCCGGGTGGGTTCATACTCATCGTAATGAATATCGACCTCTTTTACGGTGGTGAACATGCGCGAAATGATCCAGCGGTCCATTTCCGAGCGGTCGGCTATGGGAATGGGTTTACCCGCGTAACTCCAGCCGTCGATGTTGGCATACATCGCCAGAAAAGAATAGGTGTTCATGATGGTGTTGAAGAACTTGCGCTGGGTCTCATTCAAGCCTTCTTCACTGAACTTGAGATTTTCCCAGGGCGCGGTGTTGCTCATCATATACCAGCGGACCGTATCTGCGCCGTATTTTCGAATCACTTCAAACGGATCGACGGTGTTGCCTTTACTCTTGCTCATTTTGTTGCCTTTGGCATCAAGCACCAGACCGTTGGAGACTACATTCTGGTAGGCAGGTTTGTCGAAAAGCATGGTTGAAAGCGCATGAAGCGTGTAAAACCATCCACGCGTTTGATCCACGCCTTCAGCAATAAAATCGGCCGGGAAATTTTCCTTGAATTTATGATTGTTCTCAAAGGGGTAATGCCATTGGCAAAACGGCATGGCGCCCGAATCAAGCCAGACGTCCACCAGGTCGGGAATCCGTCGGTACGTGCCGCCGTCTTTGTCGGAAGTCCAGGTAATTTCGTCGATGTAGGGACGGTGAAGATCAAGCTCTTCTTCTTTTGGGATGCCGGCTTTTTCCCGCAGCTCCTGAACCGATCCGATAAATACGATGTCTTTCGGGTCGCGGTCGTTTATCCAAATCGGTAGCGGTGTGCCCCAGAAACGCTGGCGCGAGATTGCCCAGTCCACATTGTTTTCAAGCCAGGTTCCGAAACGGCCTGTTCCCGTACTTTCGGGCTTCCAGTTAATTCCTTTATTCAACTCTACCATGCGGTCGCGAAAAGCCGTAGTCCGGATGAACCAGGACTCCACGGGATAGGACATTAACGGAGTGCCCTTACGCCAGTCGTGCGGATAGTTATGCAAATAGGTTTCATGCTTGTAGAGCAGCCCGCGTTCACGCAAATTCCGTGAAATGAGCTTATCGGCATCTTTAAACCACATGCCTTCATAATCGGGCACTTGCTTGTCAAATTTTCCGTCGCGGCTTACCGGGTTGAAAAGCGGAATTCCGTGTTTTTGACAAACGGCATAGTCATCGGCACCAAAAGCCGGAGCAAGGTGAACAATTCCGGTACCGTCTTCGGTCGTCACAAAATCAGCATCAATTACTCTCCACGCCGTGGATTTGTCGTGTTGCTTGAGGGCATAATCAAAAACCGGCTTATAGGTTTTGCCCACCAGCTCGCTGCCCGGAATTTCTTTAATAACTTCGTAATCCCCGTCAATGACTTCCAGCCGGTCCTTTACAAGAATCAGGTATTCTTCGCTGCCGGTGTCGTTTTTGGGACGAATCAGGACGTAGGTAAGGTCTTTGTGAACCGCCAGAAGCATGTTTGAGATGAGGGTCCACGGGGTGGTTGTCCAGGCCAGGAAAAAAGTGTCGGGAGCTTCATCAAGCTGAAACTTGATATACACGGAAGGGTCCTGCACATTTTCGTAACCCAGGCTTACTTCATGCGAGCTGAGCACGGTTCCGCTTCCCGGAGAATACCACTGAATTTTATGGCCTCTGTATAGCAGGTCTTTTTCATAAAGCTTGCCGAGCGCCCACCAGACCGATTCTATGTAATCGTTTTCAAAGGTAACGTACGGGTTTTCGAGATCAACCCAGTAGCCCATGCGCTTGGTGAGGTCATCCCATAAGTGCTTATACTTGAGCACGCTTTCACGGCAGAGTTTGTTGTATTCGGCAATACCGTAGGCTTCGACTTCTTCGCGGCCTTTTAATCCCAGCTCTTTCTCAATTTCGATTTCCACAGGCAGCCCGTGGGTGTCCCATCCGGCTTTGCGATTTACACGAAACCCCTTAATCGTTTTATATCTGCAGAACAGATCCTTAACCGTACGCGCAAGTACGTGATGGATTCCCGGTTTACCGTTGGCGGTGGGAGGTCCTTCGTAGAAAGTAAACGGAATACCGTCCTCACGGGTGGACAGACTTTTTTCAAAAATCTTATTCTGTTTCCAGTATTCAAGGATTTCCAGCTCAAGTTTCGGGAAATCGACGTTCTTTACTTCTTTGAATTTGGCACTCATGTGTGCAATGTAGCTTTTGCGATTTTGATTAAGAAGGCAAATATACGAATTTTACTACTATTGCATCAGAATCATTTCTGATGATCTGTTCTCTGCTAACCGTTATAATGCTTGTTCTATGAAGTTTTGTATTTTCCTAACCTTAATATTAATAATATTTACGGGCGTATCCTGCACAGAGGAGGAGACCGAAGGAAACGAGGAATACGCGGGTTCTGCCGCCCTGGATGCAGAAACGCAGCTGGAAAAAATAAGCGAATTGGAGCAGCAGTTTTCACGTCTGATGACCACCAATCCGGATAGTCCCGATTTCACGCCCTCAGCCCGCTATCTTGCCGAAGAGTACCGCCTGTTTGCAGATAACCACAGCGAGCATGAAGAAGCTGCCGAAATGATGTTCCGGGCGGCTAATTTGCAGGCTGACGCCCTCGAAAGCCCGTCTATAGCAGTCGGGCTTTTCAGACAGGTGCAACGGCGATGGCCCGATAGTGAACAGGCCGACCGCTCCCTTTTTCTTGCAGGTTACACTTATAATCACGGAATGGGCCGGCACGAACTTGCCCGTGACATGTACGAAAAGCTGTTGGTTGAGTATCCCGATTCGGAGCTGCGGCAGGCCGTGGAAGACGAACTGCGGTTTATGGGCTCCGATCCCGAAGAGTTTTTAAGAGAGTTTCGCAATCAGGATGACTAACGGTACTTTCTTACATCAAGGCTTTTTTTTCAACCCAAAACTAATCCAATGTCTCCATTACAATCGCTGCCTCCTTTGAGGCCCATTACTGAAGAAAATCCCTATAAAATAGTATTTGTCTGCCTCGGCAATATCTGCCGTAGTCCCACCGGAGAAGGGGTGATGCAGCATCTTATAAATGAAAACGGTTTTCAAAACTATTTCGAAATCGATTCGGCCGGTACCTCCGCCTGGCATGAGGGAGAGCCGGCCAACAGCAAAAGCCGCTCGGTTGCAGAATCTCACGGGGTGAAGCTGCTCAGCAGAGCGAGACAGTTTGAAAAGCGTGATTTCGAGCATTTCGATCTCATAATTGCGATGGATCTTGAAAACAAAAAGAACCTACTGGCCCTTGCCGGCACCGAGGATCATAAAGAGAAGGTGCAACTCCTTCGTAATTACGACGATACTCCTGAAGACGGTCAGGTTCCGGATCCGTATTACGGCGGGCTTTCCGGGTTCGAAAATGTGTTCCAAATCGTTCAGCGCTCCTGCAAAGCCCTCTTCGAAAAGCTTAAGCCCCAGATTTCGCCATGATTCCTGCGTGTATAGCTGATGAAATTGAGCAATCGACCGGGCTCAGGCCGGTTCATTCGCAAATGCTGGGCGGGGGTTCCATCAATCAGGCGGCCCGGGCCGCCACCTCCGAAGGCGCTGTTGTGGTAAAGTGGAACAAGGCCTCTTTGCATCGCATGTTTGAAACCGAGGCTACGGGGCTTCGCCTGCTCTCAGATGCCGGTACGGATCTCGTTATTCCGAACGTATTTCACCACGGACGTTCCGACAAGCAAGACTACAGCTGGATTGTGATGGAGTACATCCCGGGCGGACGTGGAGGCCGCCAAGCAGACCGATCTTTCGGTTCCGGACTTGCCGCGCTTCACCGCAACGTGTTCTCGCGATACGGACTTGATCACGACAATTTTATCGGCCGTCTGCCGCAATCCAATACCTTTTGTGATAGTTGGGTGCCGTTTTTCATGGAGGAGCGAATCGCCCCGCAGTTAAGGCAGGCCGTGGATGCCGGATTGCTGCCCTCATCATGCATTAGCTCCCTGGATGCACTCCGGCGCCGGGCCGAAGAACTTTTTCCGGATGAGCCGGCTTCCCTGCTGCATGGCGATCTATGGAGCGGAAATTACCTGTACACGTCCCAAGGCGGCGTTTCCATCATTGATCCGGCGGTGTATTACGGACACCGTGAAATGGAACTGGCGTTTACGGGCTTGTTCGGACGCTTCCCGGAGGATTTTTATGATGCGTATGAGGAAGCATGGCCGCTTGAGCCTGGTTTTGAAGCCCGGAAATCCCTGTATAATTTATATCCGGTTTTGGTTCACGTTAATCTGTTCGGCCACGGATATACGGGTCAGGCAGCATCCATCATAAAATCGTATAGCTGAGGTCTTCAATATGCGAATTGTAAGTTTAGTACCCAGCCTCACCGAGCTGCTCTATGATTTAGGGCTGGGCGATTCGGTTGTGGGAAGAACCCGTTTCTGTGTTCATCCTTCTTCGAAGGTTGATGATGCGGCCATAATCGGGGGAACGAAAAATC
This sequence comes from Balneolia bacterium, assembly GCA_003566395.1. Taxonomy (GTDB): domain Bacteria; phylum Bacteroidota; class Rhodothermia; order Balneolales; family Cyclonatronaceae; genus Cyclonatronum. The sequence continues at coordinate 13,203 of PXDL01000565.1, forward strand.
CGATTCCCGAAAAAATTCACGGTCTGAAACCCGACCTTGTTATAGCGAACTATGAGGAAAATCGCCGTGAAGATGTTGAAGACATCCGTACGTTCTCAGAAGTATTGGTAACCGATATCTCCGGAGTACAACAGGCCCTGGAAGCTATCACCATTATTGGTGAAAAAACCGGAAAAGAGCGGGAAGCTGTGAAAATCCGGACCGATATCGAAGCGCTGATTCCATCTGAAGGAAGCTTCCCAAAACTGAGGGCTGCTTATCTGATTTGGGAAAAACCCTGCATGACTGTCGGCGGGGATACCTATATTCACGATGTGATGCGAATATGGGGGCTGGAAAATGTTTTCGGTGCCCGTACGCGTTATCCGGAAATCAGCGGGGATGATCTGCGGTCGGAATCACCCGAAGTGTTGATGCTGAGCAGTGAACCGTATCCTTTTCAGGATAAGCACGTCAGGCAGTATGAAGAACTGCTGCCGGATACGGTGCCTGTGCTGGTGAACGGTGAGTTTTTCAGCTGGTATGGCTCGCGGATGCGGAAAGCGTTTACCTGGTTGAATAGCTGGCGCGCGGGCCTTAAAGAATTAACGGCCTGAGTGCGGCATACCATAGCCGATGAATCGTCGTTTTCAAATTCTGAGCCCGTACTCAGTTAAATCAAAAAAACGTGTAGAAGGTTTTTGGAGTTAGTCTTATAACGCCTTCGTGGCATTGATTCAGTTTTGGGTGGCATCCACGCGGTCGTACTTACACAAGCGTGACATCCGGACCTGTAATATTTTTGAAACGTTCAATTGAACACCATGAATTTTAATTATTTAGTTGTTTTTTCTTTTGCTGTAGTTTTTGGATTCGCCTGTCTGAGTGCCGTTTCAGTTCAGGCACAGGACAGGACGCTTCCGGAGCCCGCGGTGCCCGATACTGTAGAAGCTTCACAAGGTGATGCAGCGGAAGGACGTCGGCTTTTTGTTCGGGGCATTACAGAATATGAATTCGAAAACTATGAAGATGCTGCCGAGTTACTGGTACGTGCACGTGGCAAAATGGGCAAAAATGCGGCACTTGATTTTGCTATTGCCGAATCTTTTTTCAAAATAGACAATCCGATAGATGCGCTCTACTATGCGGAAAGCTCTGTAGCGCAAGATCCGGAGAACAAGTGGTACCGTATAACCCTGGCTCAGATTTACCAGGAAAACGGCCGGATGGCCGACAGCATAGAACAGCTTGAATCAGTGCTGGAAACCTACCCCGCAGATGTGGACGTTCTCTATACCATAGCTCAGGTTTATACTATGGAGGGTAAGCTGAATGAGGCGAACGCCACCTACCGGCGCATCATGGATATTACGGGTCCTGATATGCAGATTTATTATCAGATGTACCGGAATTACAGCAATCTCGGCAAAACCGAATCGGCGATGGAACAGCTTGAGGGTATGCTCGATATTGATGCAGATAATGTGGCTGCCATGCAGATTTTGAGCCAGATGTATGCTGACCAGAACAAGTTCGAAAAGGCTGCCGAAGCGCTTGAGCGGGCTCTTGAAATTGAACCCGACAACGAAGAAACGGTGATAAATCTTGCGGATTTGTATATCAGGGAAAACCGGTGGAACGAGGCCGCGGCCATGCTTAAACAAGTAATCAGGAATCCGGAAGTGGAACCGTTTACCAAGGTAGAATTGATGCAGTATATGCTGGGCCGTTTCAGACGCAATGCCGAAAATGAAGAACTGGCTTCAGCTACACGGGACCTCATGTACGCCCTGCTTGAAGAGGAGGAAGACTTCGGATACGCCCACGCCCTGGCGACCGAATACTATAATTTTACAGGCGAAGAAGAAAAATTGCTTGTAAGTCTGGCCAATACCAATAAAATGCTGCCCGAAAACGAACCGGCCTGGCGTCAGAGAATGCAAATTTTGCTTAGTAATGACAAATTTGAAGAAGTCATAGAAGTAGGGAAAGAGGCCGACCGGGTGATTCCGGATGATGCGTTTGTGCTCTATTTCAAGGGCATGGCTTACTTTTTGCTGAATGATTATTCCAATGCAGCCGACGCGCTTAGCCGCGGGGCTTCGGCTCCGGCCAACCGGGAGTTTCGCTCCGTGGTGTACGGCTCCCTGGGAGATGTTTATGCGCGTGAGGAAGACTGGGAACGGGCAGATGATGCGTATGAGCAGGCTCTGCGTCTTAATCCCGATAATGACATCGTGCTGAATAACTTTGCCTACTACCTCTCCACAAGAGATATGCGACTTGATGAAGCCCTCGAAATGTCGGAACGTGCCGTTAAAGCAGAGCCGGAAAACGCCGCTTATCTGGATACACTTGGCTGGGTGCATTTCAAGCTTGGAAATTACGAAACGGCCCGGGAGTATATTCAGGCATCAATAGACACCGGATCGGCGAGTGCGGTTGTGCTTGAGCACATGGGCGATGTCTATAAGAAGCTTGGAGATATGAACAACGCCCGTTCCTGGTGGCAAAAAGCCTTTGATGAAGATAACAGTAAAGACCATCTGCTTGAGAAAATTGAATCCTGACTACTGCTTAATGACCAATTTTCGGCAGTTAACTTGTCTTTTTACCGTAATTTTATTGATAAGTGCGTGTTCACCACGGGTAGCCGAGATGGTGGGCACGGAAGCATTCAGCGAAAGCAGCGCTACGGCCGAAGATGTTCTTCCTACCCTCAATATCGGGTTCGACTCCGTTCACTCTCTTACCGGGCGGGCCAATGCGCGGGTAAGCAGCCCGGAGTTCCAGGAACAGGCTACCTTGTCTTTTACCAGCGACCGCGAGCGTTCGCTACTTACGATGCGAAACAATCTCGGCATTGAAGGCGGCAGAATACTGGCCGATCCCGACTCGGTTTTGATGTTCGACCGAATTGAGCGGCGTGCATGGAAAATGAGCACCGGGGATTCTCATCGCATCCTGCTCAACGGTTTTTCTGCATTTAATGTGATAGAGTTCCTGATGCCGCAAATTGCCGCCGATGACGTAATAAATGTAATGGAAAGCGATGAGGAGTGGCTGCTCGAGATCGATACCGGAGCGAGATTGTTTTTTAGTAAATCGGACGGATTGCTCAGACGCATGACCAAACAGGCCGATCAACCTGCATCATACAATCGTTTTCTTTTCAGCAGCCATGCAGGAATTGACGGATATACTCTGCCCCGGCGCATCCAGATTTTGAGTAATGATGAGAAATCCACTATTTTTCTGCTGATTCAAGCCCTTGAGCTGAATCCATCTGCATTATCATTCGATATAGGTATCCCTGATGATATTCCGATCGAACGAATCTAAACATCACCTCATCGTACCGTTTACCCCACTTTTTCAACTGCTGATTGCAGCATGTGCAGGCTTTGCCGTCCTGTTAATCATCCCCACCCAGAGTATTGCACAAGACTATGAGCGCATGAGGGCGGAGGTTCGGGGTAAACAGCAGGAAACCCGTGAAACAATCGATTTTTTGCGCAAGCAAATAGAGCGGATTGAAACCGAGGTAACTGAAACGGCCACCGAGTATGACGAGCTTTACCGGCAATTTGAGCAGCTTGAGCGGGAACTGGCCCTACGTGATGAAATGGTAACACGCCTTGAAGAAGAAGCCCGGCAAATCAGCGATGAGCTCTCCATCGTAGAACAATCCTACAACGAATATACCGAAGATCTCGAACGTCTGGTGGCCAACTACCGCAAGTTTATGCGTCAGGTATATATGCAGGGAAATCAAAGCGAGCTGATGCTGCTGATAACCTCGGAATCGTTCAATCAGGCACAAATTCGGCGCTATTATCTAAGCAAGTTTTCCGAATACCGGGAGCGGCAGGCCGAACTGATTCGTCAGGCCCGGGAAAAGCTCAAGGAAAAAGAAGAGGATATGAAAATTGCCCAGCGTCGCAACCAGGAAGTACTGGCCGAATCCAGACAGGAAAGAAGCCGGATGGAAAGCCGCAAGCAGCAACAAGAGCAGAATATTTCCCGTCTTCAGCAAGACCGCCGCTCGCTCGAAGATCAGCTGGAGCAATCCAGAAGTGAAATCGAAAACCTTACCAGCCTGTTTAACTCCCTGATTGCTGAAGAAGAGCGTCTTCGAGAAAAAGAAGAAGAGCAGTTCCGACGCCTTGAAGAAGAACGAAAACGCAGACTTGCAGAAGCAAAATTAATTGAAGACGATGTTGTGCGTGAGCGAGAGGTAGCGCGGCTTTCTGAACCGGTGCGTCGTGAAACTACGGCCGCGTTCAGCGCTGAGGAAATGAATGTTATAAGCGCATCGTTCAGCAGTGCGAAAGGAAGCCTTCCCTGGCCGACCGAAGAAGGTGTTATCAGCCGGAAATTCGGTAATTTTATCAATCCGGTGCACCGGACAAGCACGCCCAACCCGGGTGTTCATATTTCAACCGACCCGAGATCGAAGGTCCATGCCGTACACGACGGATATGTGATTGAGGTGATGGCTATATTAGGCTTCGATGATACCATTTTGGTAAGTCATGGGGGGTATATTACCGCCTATGCAAACCTTACAGAAATTTATGTGCGGAAAAACTCGGTTGTTCGCGCCGGAGATGTAATCGGCCTTTCCGGTGATGACGATTCCACCAACGGATCATCGCTGGTTTTTTTGGTGAGGGAAGGCAATCAGTTTGTCAACCCCGAACACTGGTTAAGCAGAAGCCCGCAACCTATTCCGTAATATCTACTAAACCTGTTTCAGAAAACTATTAAAAATATTGAAATTCGAACAACCCGACCCGTTTAAGCAAACCATAGCGCGGACCTTTACCTATACATCTTCAGCCTTTCTGATCGGCGCGATGTTCTACCTTTTCACCAACAACCTGATTGCTATTACCATCAGGCCTGACTGGATTGGCACGGCCGTGCTAATCGGCTACGCGGTTGTTTTTGGTAACCTGACCTACCTGCTTACCCGAAGGTATATGCGCAAACCCTACACTTTTGAAGTCTTTTCATACTTCATCGGCCTGATTGTAGCGTTTCCAACATTTTTCCTTATACGCCTCAAAGGCGACTTGTTCCCTGCAATGCAGGATGAAATCATTTTTGTGGTAGTCGTACTGGCCGGGGTTGCGCTTGGCTGTTGGAAGGGGCGGCAAAAAGGACAGGAGCTGTTTTTAGCATTACAGCAGAAAAAAGAACATCCTGATCAGCAGCTATCCTGATAAAGAAATATGGATTATTGAGTCACCGCTCTGAGGCCCTGAAGTGAAACAGGAACGACGTTGGCCTAACCATTCGTTTAAGGTTGTAAGGTTAGAAAAGAATTAGGCAGGGTGGTAGCTGCTACGGAGTTGGAAAGGTTCAACTCCCCGGACTGAGAAGTTAATTTCAGACCGAAAAAAGATTTAGAGTGAGTAAAAAGCTACTCTGATATGAAGGCACAAAGGATCGTTTTTCCGATTAAGGTTGCGCTTGATCGATCACTCAACACCATACACTCCGGAATGCTGCTGGCCCTTCACAAAGGGTATTACAAAGAGGCCGGTTTGAATGTGGAATTTGTATCTCCGGACACCGAGAACCCCAAGGTAACGCCTGTCCGCAGACTTGTTCGCAGAAGGGTGGATTTTGCAATTGCACCCTCCGAAAGCGTAATTGCCCATAATACGGGTAGAAAACCCGTACCTGTAACATCGGTAGCCACAATGTTACAACGGGATACTACCGCTATCGTCAGTCTCAAATCTTCGGGACTTGACCGACCTGCTCAGTTCGACGGTCGTGGGTATGCATCATTCAATATTCGTTTTGAAGAGGGAATTGTGCGCAAATTAGTGATAAACGACGGCGGCAGAGGCTCGCTTGAGTCGGTTAAAATAGGCCGCCTCGAAATATGGGAGATGCTAAAGAAAGGGGAAGCCGACATAGGCTGGATTTACATACCCTGGGAAGGTGTGGATGGAAGACAAAAGGGCCTGGACTTCAATATTTTCCGGATGAAGGATTACGATATTCCGTATGGGTACACACCGCTGCTGCTTGCCCATCGTGCCGCGATACCGGGCCGAAGAGACGCCTATCAAAAATTTCTCCGCGCTACGGCAAAAGCCTATGAAGAAGTGGCCCAAAATCCTGAGCAGGCGGCCTCATTTCTCCATCAAAAGGTAGATCACAAAGCTTTCAACGACCCGTTTTTTTTGAAAGCTTCACTGAAAGAGCTTCAACCTTCGATACTGGACGAGAACGAGAAGTGGGGGATGATGAACAAAAAAGTGTGGGGCGCATTCACAAACTGGCTTCTGGAAAGGCATCTGCTAAAACTGAATGAGCCGCTTGATGTATCCCTTCTTTACGACTTAAGCCTTATCAGGGCTATACATAAAGAGAAGAAGAAAAGCTGATCAGCTTGATCCGGGTAGTTTTTTAGCTTGTTTTCCGGAACCGGGTTGCGAATCACCGGCCGGAATAATAAGGGTGAATACCGTGCCTTGTCCGGGATTGGAATCGAACTGGAGCATACCATGATGCGCTTCCATTATTTTTCTGCTGATTGCCAGCCCAAGACCCGTTCCGCTCGTTTTTGTGGAAAAATTCGGGGTGAAAATTTTTCGTCGTATTTCCGGATCAATTCCGCTGCCGCTATCCCGGATTTCAGTAAGATAATTGCCGTCCTCACGCCTTATGGAAAGTTCTATTGAACCACCGCCGGGCATCGCTTCAATCGCATTTTTTATGATGTTGATCAGCACCCTTTTTAGTTCATCACTCACCCCATAAACAAATGCATCCTCTTTGCAGGCGGTAAAGTGAAACTGAATGTGTTCGTTGTGCTCAAACAGATTCAGGGTAGTGGTAACAAGTGCATTCAGTTCAAGCTGTTCTTTTTCTCCGGAAAGCGGCTTGGCAAAGGCCGAGAAATCCGAAGCAATCTTATTGAGCGACTCAATCTGGTTAACCAGCATGTCTGTGAGTTTTTGAATAGCAGGCCTGAGTTCTTCAACCGAGCGGGACCCCATGGAAAGTTGTCGCTGCATGTGCTGAATGCTTAGCTTCATGGGGGTCAGCGGATTCTTGATTTCGTGGGCTATCTGCCGCGCCATCTCCGACCATGCGGCATCGCGCTCTACCTCGGCAAGTTCAGCCCTGACCGTTTTAAGATCCGTTACCATCTGGTTGTAGGCTTTTGCCAGTTCACCGATCTCATCGTTGCTGGTTACCGGAATGGTAGTATCGAGATTACCGGCGGAAATGCGCTTGAGACCGCTTTCAAACTCCGACAACGGCTGGGTAAGTTTACGTGAAACCACCCAGGCCAAACCGGTGAAAAAGACAAAAATGATGATATAAAAAGCGATCAGGTAGGTTGTAGTCTGTAGAAACTCCTCTTCATAAATTGCGGAACGCGTATAGGCGGGAATACCGAGCACGCGGTCGATGGTTCCGTTTTCAAACACAGCTCTGAATCCCATCAGAACGGAAAGTCCCCCCACAGTATAGGGCTGGAAAACAGTGGTTTTGTTTTCGTGGTATATCTGATGATATGCTTCAAAAGGCAGATAGTCGGAAAGTAATTGTAACCTGAAAATTTCCGGTGCGGTGGTCATGGTAAGCTCGCCCTGCTCAAATACCATTACATCCACTTCTTCAAGGGCGATTGCGAGTTGCCTCGCCATACCTGTTTCATGGTCGCGGAGCCGGTTTTCAACGGCTGACAGATTCCGGGAAAGTTCCTGCTCGGCAATGCGCACATTTTGCATACTCACGATGTACTCGGTCACAAATGCCAGGGCAATCATAAAAAGAAGCGTAGCAATAAGGTAGCTGTCGAGAATGCGGTCCTGAAGGCGTTGAGGTTGCCGTACATGAGACTGGTTCCGGCTCCACTTGAACAGCCGGATGAGCTGGAACGTGACCAGGCAAATCAACAATATGGCTACGAAAAACCGGAAACCGGAGAAGATGTAATTCAGATAGGTTACATCACGAACCGAAACAACAACGTGGGTTTCCTCATCATGAGCCAGAACAAGCTGGCGATAGGAAGCCCGGTCCCGAACCCGTCGGATCACGCTTCGTTTACCGTCCTGTGGCATGAGGGAGGGATCCAGAATGTGCTGTTGGGAGAGCATGGGAGAGCGAAGCGCTGCGGTGGAACTTACCTTCATGCCGTTTTCGTACTTGGTAATTACGTACCTGTTCCAGCTCTCCCGGTCCCGCTCGTGAAAAGCAAGAGCATCATTCACGGGCCGGCCGAAGCTGTGTCCCTCAACCAGTACAAAAGTTACCAGCCAGGAGGGTTGAGTGGGAAAATCAGACGGAATACTTTGCAGGCCTTTGATGAAGATGGGGAAACCCTGAAAGCGGTCGTCGGAATCAACAATCGGAAGACGGGCAAACGGCCGCTGAAGTGACTGGCGGATGAACGAGCGAACTTCATCATGAAAAGAGGTGGAAAAGCGATCTGAAAAGGAGGGCTGTGAACCATAATCAGCAATAATATTGAGCCGCCCGTCGAGCAGAAACGCAAGTACGGTGTAGGAGCTCCAGTCCGGATCGATTTGCCGGTTAACCTGCTGTCTGAACTGCGCGGCTGCCTGAATCGGAAACGACGGACTGGCCTCTACATCGCGCACTTCGGTGAGCACGCCCTGATCAAGGAGCGAAGCTATAATACTACGGGTGATTTCCCTGGCTTCGTTTTTGTCGGTGGTTACATAGTTGGTGGCCATCCGCTCCATATTGGTATTTTCCTGTTTAATTTCCGCATCGAAATAAACCGGGAGGGAAAGCAGCATCACACAGAAAACAAGCACGGTAATTGATCTGGGGACGGGAAGATGGTCAGGGGATAGCCAGCGCAGCTTTTCCATCGAAAAAAGCAAAATCAACAGCAAACTGATTCCGAAAAACTTAACCCACAAGAAGGCCGGTCCAGGGCTTTCAGCAAGAAGAAGGACAAGGATGGGCAGAAGTATAAAAATGAAGCCCGGAATGAAACGGATAAGCTTTGATCGGGGTGAAAAGTCAACCGCAAGCCGGCAAGAGGCGAAGGTTAGGCCGACAAAAGAGCCGATAAGGAAAAGGGAACTTATATAAATGATCCAGGTTGCCGTATCCGGGAAAACCATGAGCCCGAGCAGTCCGGTTTGCGTGGAGGAAATCACATCGAAGAGCCGGAGCAGTGCCCAGCAACCGACTCCGGCGGCTAAGACAGATGCGAAGGTTACGTAGAGCAAATTCGATGGTAATCTGCCGGGCTTTGACTCCTTAATCAAAATTTGCCGTACAAAATGAGCGAAGAAGAGCAGAAATGTTCCGTCGAGCAGCAGAATCAGCTGTTTGGTCAGGTCGAAACCGGTGCTTTCGCCAAGCAGACGGGGGAAAGGAATTTCCAGGCTTCGCATAGCAACCCAGATGGTACCGGTAAAAAGGGTAAGTATCAGATACAGGTATGGAATGCGGCGGGGGGCTTTACGTGCCAGAAAAATCGTGCTGCCGAAAAAAAGTGTCAGAGCTATGGTGATGACCATCCACCGAAACCAGACCATAGAGGCCTCCCAATCGCGTTCGAGCGCAGGGAAGTCTGCCGTACTGACCGTGACAAAACCTACCGAATCGGCCGAGATCGTACTTAGCGCAGCCTGCCTTGCGGTAACCGGTCCCATATCGATATCAAAAAAGCGATAGTGTACCGGGAAAATTTGTTTTTTTGCCCAGGTACGGGTGACATCATATTGCTGGGTGAGTAGCTGTGGTGATGCCCCGGAGCGGCGTATCAGCCGTGTTGTGATCAGGTCGTAGCGGCTACCGTCGGTTCCTTCAAAGGTGATTTGGCAGATAAAATAGACGACGTACCCGCTCTGCTGCACATTTACATAGACCGGGCCGGCAGCAATGGCGGGCATGTAAGTAACAGGATTCCCGGCCCATGCGAACTGCTTATTATCCCGGAAAACGGTGATGCCCCGAAAGTCTTTTTCATTTTTGATTCTGTTATAAATTCGCACAGGGTCGGGCGAATTTTGAAGCAAAGGCTGGATGGTATTTTTAAGCCGCTGCGTATCCTGGATGAGCTCCTGCTCAACCTCTCTGAAGGTGTTCACGGCTCCGTCAAGGGCCATACGGGTAAGGTGTTCCCGTTCATCGCGATCAGGCTGGCCGAAGAAAAAGTGAGCTTCTCCGGCAATCCAGACCAGTAAGAGCAGTCCGAAAAGTACGGAAGAAGTTCTCAGAGTTGCGGAAAATTGATTCTCGGAGCCGGAATTCATGAACTCGGATAGGGTGAACATTCTGACGGAATCTCGTTGTGTGCTGAATGCAGGGCTTCAGTACCCGGGGCCGTCGTCAAAACCTTTTTATACTACGAAATTACATTCATGATCCATATCACATAAAACCCGGAGAATTGCGCCTGCTGCGAGCATGCCCATTTTGAGCCGGGTTCGCCTTGTGGCGCTGGTGATGTGAGGCACAAGTACGGTATTCGGGGCGTTCAGTAAGCGCGGATGGATTTCCGGTTCTTCTTCAAATACATCGATTCCCGCTCCGGCAATGGTCCCGTTGTGAAGGGCTTCGCCGAGAGCGGCTTCATCAACCACCGGCCCGCGTGAGGCGTTAATCAACCAGGAGTCCACCCCCATTTTCTCAAGAAACGGCTTATTTATCAGGTGATGTGTTTCCTCAGTTAGCGGACAATGAAGGCTTACGATGTCTGAACGAACGGCCAGTTCCAAAGGATCGGGTATATAACGTGCACCCAGTGAATCTTCGAGTTCCGTTGAAAGCCGGTTCCGGTTGTGATAGATGATATCCATGCCGAACGCTTTACAACGTGTAGCCACCGCCTGACCGATACGTCCCATCCCGATAATCCCGAGCGTTTTTTCCCGCAATTCCAGCCCTA